>SXSP01000010.1 GCA_005792225.1 Bdellovibrionales bacterium
ACAATCGATTTTGTTAGCTGCCGTCGTAACCCTTTTGGTAACTCCGATGCGCAACCAAAAACAGCTCGACATGACTCCCGCCCCCCGCACGCCGGCGTCGGTCCAAAAGCAGGTGCACGCAATCATCACAACCACGACACCCAAAACTCAGCCCATTGAAAATGTCCTTTCAAGCTCTCTCGGAAAAGACGCGATTGGAGCGAAACTCCAGGAGGGATTTGGGATCGTGGCTCGGACCACCAAGACAGATCGCCACGAGCTTGATCAGTTTTTAAAGGGTCTCGATGAGAATCCTGAGTTTGCTCGGGAGATGATTAGCGTTGGTTTGAAGCGGCTTCCTAAGACGCCGCGATTTGCATTGGAGCGGGCGGGGCTCTTGGATTTAGTCGTTCGCTATTCGTCTCAGAATGAGACTTGGGCGAAGGCGGTCTTGGAGATGGAATTGGTTGAGGTTCCGGCGCGGCCGCGGATCAAGCGTGAGCTTGCGGGCACGGAAGCGGAGATGAATGAGGCCATGAGCGTGACACCTGAGGTGGCTCGCGTGCAGTTGGCGTTCGATAACCTTTTGTCATTGTCTCAAAATGATTGCGGCGGGCTTTCGATGTCAGTCGAAAGAATTTTGCGCGCGCAGCAGGATGAATTAATCAGGCAGAACGTTTCGCGCCGTTATATGCACACGTGCCCGGGTCATCTGGTGAAGGGGTTGAGTCATGAGGATCGTACTTAGTCTTTTGATTCCTGTTTGCGCGATCGCGTTTCAGAATTGTGGTGGGTTTCAGGCTTCTTCTTCGACGAAAGAATCGCTGCAGGCGCCATCTTTGAAGTTGATGGGAAATGCCGTGCGCGAGGCGAAGCTCGATGGTGTGGATATTGATTCGACCGTGGGTATTGCGGCGACGGGTTCGAGCTCGGAGCTCGTGAGTTGTGCGGCGGATAAGTCGAGTTGCCGCGTTCCGAATATGCCGCTGCTTTCGCAGTTGGATATGCCGTCGCCGCTTGCGCCGGTGCTTTGTGTTCCGACGGCGACTTCGATGTTGATGGAAGCCCTGCTCGCATCGGGAATGGATCTCACGGGTCCCGTTGGTCAGGAATATAAGGCGCTTGGCGATGCGACACAGAGGACGCTGTGGCTCGCGAAGAAGATGAACACGAATGACTTGGGAACCTACAACTTCCAGCAGGAAGTGGGAGTGGACGACTTAGTGATGCACTCGTCACCGAAGTTCCGGCAGTCGACGGTTTTCGTTTCTGATATTTCTCCTGAGTTGATGAAGAAGACCCTGGACGGCGGAGGCATCGGTTCGATCAATTACGGTCACTACAAAGTGATGCCGACGATTCTTCTTTCGGGAAGGCAGACGTCCCTCGTTCTCCGCGAAGGTGGGCACTCGGTGGCGCTCTCCGGTTACTCGGTCGAGAACGGTCAATTGAAAATCGCGTACAATGATCCGTGGGATCGCACTCGCTACTCGCGCGTACTCGAGCGCGATCCCGTGGAGCGCGCCGATGGTTCGAAAGTGATGTTTCCGTTTACGTCGGCTGATGGAAAATACTCGGGTTACTACATGTTTAAGTTTCCGGTGGTGGGTTCTGGCGAGGAATACCTTGAGATCGTCGATTACTTCCGTCCGCTCAGCCGGGTCCCCGCGTCTCAGCCGAACCAACCTGAACAACCCAATCAGCCGACGGATCCCACCACTCCCATCGCCGATCAACGTCAAGCCTGGATCGGCCAACTTTACAGCTCTCTACTCGCGCGCTCTCCCGATGCTGCGGGTGTTTCGCACTTTACTTCGATCGCCATGAGCTCGGCGAGTGTTGAGCAATGTCGTGCGGTCTTCAGAGGCTTCTTGGATTCGGCCGAATTCATTGATCGTCAGAGTCGAATGAGTGACGGGCTCTTTATTGAGACGCTTTACATGGGTGTTCTCCGCCGCAACCCGTATTCGACTGGAGACTCGGCGAGTGTGGAGGCCTGGATGGCTCACCTCGGTCAGGGGAATTCGCGTGAATCGGTAAAAGCTCAGTTCTTACAAGCAGAAGAGACGACGAGCCTCTGCCGCTCGCTGGGCTATCAGTAAGGGGATCTTGACGGATGCCTTTTCGTTACCAGATTTAACTTATCAATGGAAAGGACGAGAAGATGAAAAAGAATCTGCATCCCGAATCGAAACCTGTTGTCTTTAAAGATGCGATGACGGGAGAGGCCTTCCTCGTCCAATCGACAATCGCCGCGGGCGAAACGATCGTTTGGGAAGATGGCCATACTTACCCGCTCGTCACGGTGGAAATCTCAAGTCGGTCGCACCCCGCCTTTACCGGCAAGGAGCAACCGGCGACCGAGACTTCACGGGCGACCGCGTTTAAGGATAAGTACTCGAAAGTCGCACTTCACTGATTAGCAAACTGAATAATAACTAAAGACAGTTGTTGAGGACCCGCAGCCGTTCGCGCGGGGTCCTCATTTCTAGCACCTGTTGGAGCATTTCTGGTTCAAGGCGTACGATTTGAAAGATCTTGAAGCTGAAATCTTCGTCGCTGAGTTCCTTCCAGGCATCACTTCTTAAAACTTCCGCCAGTTCGTCGCTGAGTTCCGTACTCATGCGAATGAGCCGGGCCGTGACGGATTCGCGCAACGCAATGATGTCATCTTCTTCGACCTCAATGTCGTCAAAGCGACGGCATCGAACGATTTTGTACGGGAGAGTTTGGACTTCCGAGATGATTTCGTAGCGAGCATCCATTTCAATTTCGACGAGCAGGCGGCCGTCGTCGGTGATGTCGAGGATCTGGCCGAAGCCCGCTCCGAAAACGGTCACGGGCTCATAAGTTGCTTGGTTGGACCTCAGGGCTTGTTCGGTCGAGTCATGATGCTTGGCCGGGCTGATCACGCGTTTTGTGTGGCAGACGCCAATGCGGCGGGGCTTGGTGACAGCTTCCTTGATGAGCAGTCGGTAGCGTGGCTCAAAGACATGAAGGGGAACGATCGTCTCGGGAAAGCTCACGGCTCCCGGAATCGGAAAGAGGCTGATTTCAAATTCCTCTTCCATTTGAGTACTCCAGGAGAATATCGAAGTTTTGATTGAGGGTGAGGATCTCTTCGTGCGTGCCGCCCTTATCCGGATGGAAAATGCGCGAGAGCAATCGCTTGGCGTTGCGCAAGTTTTCTTCGCTGATGGATTCTTCCATCGGAAATCCATTTTCGGCGAAATACTTGAGAGCCATCTGCACGTCCGCCGGGTGCTCGGGGGCGAAAGCGGCGAGCTTAGATGACTTCGCACTCAAGGATTGGCCGTCTCTCTGATTTTTCAAACGAGCTTTTTGTCGCTGATACTGCTCTTTTCGATACTCGGACTGCCGGGCCTTCAGGGCCTCGGCCGCCTGCGTGCGCACTTCTGTCTGAAGGGGCTTTGACTTCGGCTGACTGAATTGGGCCGTCCCACTCCCCTTTTCAATCTCGGTCTTTGCATCGAGGAAGTCGGGATGAGAATCTTGGACCTTCATGAGTGTCGCCCAGATGTGCTTGCAGAACTGTCCCTTGCCTGCGGCCGAGCAGTTGCAATCAACGGTGAAAAGCTCGCTCGAGATGGACTCGGTGGTAAAGGAAACTTTGGCTCCCGTCGAGGCGCGAACGAAGGCTTCGATGCGAGCATCTCCCGCGATCGAGAGCGAAACAGCTCCACGGCGGTTGAGTTCTTGACCCTGTTTGCGAACCTCGGGTTTGAAGAAATGTTCCCATTGCTTTTCTGAGGACATAAAGTCTAATCACTCCAATCGAACCACCATATTGAAAAACCCCCTCCGAGACAAGGAGAGAGCTGATGAGCGACTCAAAGCCAAAACTCGTTTGGTCGGATGATCCGAAAGATAAGTTGAAGATCGATCAAAAGGAGGCCGTCGAGGAGGCATCGGACGACTTCATAAAGAGTCTCAAATGGACGGCCGTTTTTCGGCTCGAGAAAGCCAAGCGCGGTGGAAAGACCGTAACGGTCATCGATCAACTTCCGCGGCAGGAGGCCTTCGTTCGGGATCTTTGCAAGGAACTCAAATCAAAGTGCGGAAGTGGCGGCACTTACGTGCTCGAGAAAGATCGAGGCGTCATCGAGATCCAGGGGGACAAACGAACTGAGATCAAAACTCTCTTCGAGAAAAAGAATTACCGCTTCAAGGGAATGTAAAGAGAGTTAGACACCACCGCCAAGATCAGACGACTTTGGTGAGTTAAGATGAGCGCTGTTTTTGGGTGTCCACTTATGACTCACAAAGGAGAGATCATGGCTAATCGAATTCGTATTCAGCGCGTTGGCTTTAATTGGACGACGGCTTTCTGGGCAGCAGGAATCGCGATTGTCGCGCCTTATGTTCTTCGTCGCATCGTTCCCCTTTTCACGACTGGAAATGCTGACGACGTGAGCGCACGTGACGTGACTCTCGCTGGTAAAGACAGCGTTCGCGATGTCGCTGATGATCTCGGCGTGGGCGGAGTTAGCGGAACCGTAAACCGCACCATCGATCGTGTCACAGATCACCTCACGCACTAATCTTTCGCGCGCTCCCGCCTCGGGAGCGCTCTCATCTCTTTTCTCATCTTTTTAGAGTTTCCGACAATCCAAGTCTTCATTCCGCCGGTCTCGCCATTTCAACTAAGCTTGGCTTTGCGAACCATAACGGCCAATAACGGAAGGAATGGAAGATGACTCTCAAGAAACTTCTTCTCGCCGCCGGAGCTCTCACTCTCGTCGCGGCTTGCACGAACAACGATACAAATTCATCCGACGAACCGAGACCCCGAGCGAAGACGACAGAACTCCCCGCACCGCAACCCGGAACTACGACGGAAGTTCGCGCGAACGTTGTCGGTTGGCCCGCCAATCGTACGCCTCTCGCACCCGAAGGTTTCGAAGTCGTTCGATTTGCCGCCGGCTTCGATAACCCGCGATGGATCTATGTCGGACCTGACGGCGACGTCTTCGTTTCGGAAGCCAACACATTGAAAGTCGCGCCGAGTGCCAATCGCATCACGCGCCTTCGAGACGAAGACGGAGACGGTGTCGCGGAGTTTCGCGAAATATTCGCCAGTGATCTCAACCAGCCACTCGGAATGTTGATTCTCGGCGATTCATTCTACGTCGCCGACACCGATGCCGTCTGGAGGTATCCTTATAAGAAGGGGCAAGCCTCACTCGATAAGAGCGCCCGCAAAAAAATCCTTACGCTTCCCGCCGGCGGATACAACAATCACTGGACGCGAAACCTGATTGCAAAGCCTGACGGCCAGAAGATCTACGTTTCGGTCGGCTCCGCGAGTAACGTGGGCGAATACGGAATGAAGGAAGAAATTCGCCGCGCGAATATTCTCGAAATCAATCCCGACGGATCGGGTGAGCGAGTGTTTGCTTATGGTCTCCGAAACCCCGTAGGCATGGACTGGAACCCGGTGACCGGAGCCCTCTGGAGTGCTGTGAATGAACGAGATGAGCTCGGCGACGAACTCGTTCCGGATTATGTCACCAGTGTTCGCGAGGGGGGCTTCTATGGATGGCCCTATGCTTACATCGGAAACAACCCTGATCCGCGTTGGAATGGTCAGCGCTCCGACCTCATAGAGAAGTCGATTGTTCCCGACATCCTCGTCGGCAGCCACACGGCATCTCTCAGCCTGCTTTTTCAGAGAAGTGACAAGTTTCCCGCGGCGTACCGTGAAGGCTTATTCGTCAGCCAACACGGCTCATGGAATCGCAGCGAGCTCGCAGGTTATAAAGTTTTGTTTATCCCGTTCGCGAATGGAAGAGCGTCAGGCCCCGAGCAGGATTTCCTAAAAGGTTTTATCGTGAAGGAGGGAGAGATTGACGTCTACGGAAAACCCGTCGGACTTGCGCAGCTCCCGGGTGGGGAGCTGCTCGTCGCTGATGATTCCGGAAATACGGTCTGGCTCGTGCGAGCGAAGTGATTAACCTTCGCAAGAAAAGTGAGCGGTAATGGTCATTCGACCCCACCCCGCGCGATCTTCGCTGTCAGTACACTGAACGGAGCCTCGGATACCGGGGCTTCCGTCATTAGCTGGAAAGTATGTGCAAGTTGGCTGCGTCACGCGCGAGTTCTCGACGTTGAGAAATGCTTGATTCGTCATCTTCGAATCTTTTCCGCGAACGTCGGGAATGGTGACCGACAATCCCGTCAGAGGCTGACTCGTATTCAAACCCCAGTCGGCCTTGTAGAAAGTCCCGAGAGATACGATACCCCAACCTTTCGGTGTCAATTCGCAATGGACTTCTCCGTATTCCGAACCGGTATCGAGTGCAAGACGTTGTCTTTTTTCAGAAGAGATATGACCGACGAAAGTGATGTCGCCCCGCCCCTTCGTTGTTTTTGACATTGAATTGCCGCCGCCTTCTCCAGATCCGGCGCCACCGCTCCCGCCGCCTCCGCAAGCACCTAACGAAAGAACGGTCACGATCAGCAGAGAAGTTTTAAGGATTTGCATTTCAGTTATCTCCCAACGCGCGAGTCGACATACGGAAGGACCGTTTCGATTCGCTGAATGTAGTTTGAAACCTGCTTTGTATTAAACTTCGAGACCGCGCGACAGTTTTTGCCGCTCGCATCACAAACATTCGGGCGGCTACACTGCAGTCGCGTGTCCTCATAAAAATCGACGGGATAACCGCTCAC
>SXSP01000095.1 GCA_005792225.1 Bdellovibrionales bacterium
ACAAGAAAACACAAAGCCCGCGTGCGCGTTGGAAGAAATGTGAGCGAATCTTTAAAGGCCAAGGCAGGGTTGCGAAGGTTAGTTAAGCCTTGATGAATCGTCCTAAGTAATTGCTTACATACATAGCGTGGGATAGATTGGTGCATTCCCGAGAGGAAAATCGCATGTCTCCCGCTTTACTTTCCATCCAGCGGCCGTTTTTCATCACGTGCTTAGTCATTTTGATGATCGTGCTCGGCTACGGGTCATTGAAAAAAATGCCCGTCGATCTCTTCCCCGACGTCACTTTCCCAACGATCGTCATCGAAACGATGTACCCGGGCTCGGGCCCGGCCGAGATCGAGAGCGAAGTCTCAAAGGTGATCGAGGATGAGCTGAGCTCAATCTCGGGTATCAAAAAAATCAGTTCGACAAGCCGCGAGGGGATTTCGGTCATTACGGCCGAGTTCCAACTGAGCGTCGATTTGAAGTTCGCCGAACAGCAAGTTCGCGCGAAGGTGGATAACGTTCGCCGGGACCTCCCCGAAGATATCGAGCAACCGGTCATTCGATCGGTGAGCCCGTCCGATTCTCCTATTTTGCAGCTTTCCTTGACCGCGGATTTGCCGCCAGGGGAGATGTTCGACTTTGCCGATGACGTGATCCGGCCCCTCTTTGAGCAGGTTCCGCAGGTGGGTCAGGTCGACATCCTCGGGGGACGTAAGCGCGAGATTCACGTTTTGGTGGACCGGAATAAGGCTAAATACTACGAAGTTCCCGTGCAGATGGTTTCGCAATCGCTTCGCCAGGGTGGAAGAAACATTCCATCGGGTAAATACGAGAGCGGAAGCACTGAGCAAACTTTCCGAACAATCGCCCAGTACCAAACGATCGATCAGATCAAGACGAATGTGATCAAGCAAACCAACGGCGCCAATGCGGTCACGGTTGGCGACGTCGCGCAAGTCGTGGACGACCTTGAGGACGAGACCTCGCGCACGTGGGTGAATGCCAAACAGGGTCTTCAGTTTCAGGTTTACCGTCAATCAGGTGCAAATACGGTGGCGGTCGCGCGCGCCGTAAAACAAAAAGTTGAACAAATCAACGCTCGCTTCAAAGACTCCAAGGGAAAACCCGTCGTCACGGTCGTGAACGACCGCTCGCGCGTCATCGACAACAACGTTCATGACGTTTACGAATCGATCATCATCGGGATCTTGCTCACGGTGATCGTCGTTTACTTTTTCTTGGGCAGTCTCCGTTCCACACTCATCACGGGCTTGGCGCTCCCGAACTCTCTTCTGGGTGCCTTCATCTTCATGTCTTGGGCGGGCTTCTCGATCAACATCATGTCGCTCTTAGCATTGAGTCTTGTTGTGGGTCTGCTGGTCGACGACGCGATTGTCGTACGTGAAAACATTTACCGCAAAATCGAAGAGGGAATGGACGCGATCAAGGCGGCCCTCGTCGGAACCAACGAAGTGACCTTGGCCGTCATCGCGACAACACTCACCATCCTCGCGGTCTTCGGGCCCATCGGGAACCTCGACGGAATCGTTGGACAATTCTTTAAGCAGTTCGGTCTTACGATTTGCTTTGCCATGATGGTGAGTTTGTTCGACGCCTTGACGGTTGCTCCCATGCTCTCGGCGTACTTTGCGGGAAATCTGCATCCGACAACTCCGAAGACGTGGTTTGGCCGCATCAACGCGAAAGTCTTAAAGAGCTTCGACCGCTTCCAAGCGTGGTTGGAAGATGTTTACGAATGGGTCTTGCGCCTGAGCTTGCGGCATCCGATGAAGACACTCTTCGTGGGTCTCGGTGTCTTCATCTTCAGTCTTTTCCTGGTCACGCGTCTTCCGGTGGGCTTTACTCCCGCGAGCGATGACGGTGAGTTTAACGTGAGCTACGACCTTCCCCTCGGAACGAGCCTCTACGGTACTTTCGAAGTGGGCGCCCGCATGGACATGGTCATCAGGGAGTTGAAGCAAGTGCGCTATTCGGTCTTCACCGTCGGCTCGAGGACCGGTGAGGCGCAGAAGGGTCAAATCTACGTCCGTCTGGTCGACTCCAAAGAGCGCAAGGAAAACACGACGCAGATGAAAGACATCATCCGCGAAAGGCTCGCGAACTTTAAACAATACAACTTGAAGATCGCCGATCCCGATATCTCGGGGCAGGCGCAACGTCAGTTCAACATGAACATTACCGGAAACGACCTGGAGCAGGTGCAGGATTTCTCGGCGAAGCTTCTCGAGAAAATTCGAAATCACCCGGCGCTTAAGGAAGTTGATACATCCTATCGCCCAGGTAAGCCTGAGACTCAGGTCATCATGAATCCCTCCCTCGCGCGTGAAGCCGGTGTTTCAGTGCGTGGCCTCGGTGTCGAACTTCGAAGCCAGATTGAGGGTGATAAAACCGCCATCTACCGCGAAGAGGGCCGGGACTATGACGTGAGAGTTCGTCTGCAGCCGGATCAACGCGACCTCGCCTCGAGCTTCAATGAGATTTCGGTTCCGAACGTGAACAATCAGCTGATCCCGCTTCGCATGATCGCCAAACCGCAAACGAGCCGCGCGCCCGCTGAAATTCTGCGCGAGAATCGTGCGAAGTACGTTCAAATCTCCGCCGATATCAACCCGACCGGGCCCGGCCTGGGACGCGCGATGGCGGACATTCAGAACATTGTAAAAGAGATGAATCCACCGCTCGGCGTGGAAGTCTCATTCGTCGGTCAAGCCGAGCGCTTTCAGGAACTCGTGACGAACATCATCGTGTCCTTGGGGCTCGGCATCTTTTTCATCTATTTGATCCTCGTGAGCCTCTACGAATCTTTCATCACGCCGTTTACCATCATGCTCGTCATTCCGCTTGCGGCGTGCGGAGCCTTCATCGGCCTCTTTGTCGCTCAACGGGGCCTTGATCTCTTCTCGATGATCGGTTGCGTGACGCTGATGGGGCTTGCGACTAAAAACTCAATCTTGATCGTCGACTACACCGCCCATAGGATGAAAGAGGGAGTCAATCGTTTCGATGCTCTCGTCGAAGCGGGACGCGTTCGTCTGCGCCCCATCTTGATGACGAGCTTCGCGATGATCGCCGGCATGGTGCCGGTCGCGATCGGCTTGAACGAAGCGTCGCGTCCCCGTAAGGGTCTCGGTATTTCGATCATCGGCGGAACGGTGAGCTCCACGATCCTCACTCTCGTCGTGATCCCTGCGGCCTTTTTGTTTATCGACCGCTTCGAACATTGGTTCCGCGGAATCTTCAACCGTTACGTGAGGGGAGTTGGTAATGACCACACCGTCGCTACTGAAAAAGCGTGACCGAGCGGCGACAGAAGCGCGCCTGCTCGCTTCGGCCGAAGAGATCTTCTCAAAATGCGGATTTAAAAGCGCCACGACAAAACTCATCGCCACCAAAGCCGGAGCGAACGAGGGACTCATTGGGCGCTATTTCAATGGTAAAGACGGACTCCTCTTCGCCATCCTCGAAAAGCGCGTGAACGAGTCCTTATACGAAAGCCTTCCCTACGAGCCCAAAGAGACACTCGAAGACGAACTGGCCGCCTACGCGCGCTTTCGGCTCGAGAAGTACCTGCGCACGATTTGCTTCTTCAAAATCGTTCTGACGCAGTTCTTGGTCGACGAGAAATTCAACAAACGAATGCGCGATCTCGTGCCTGATCTTCTCAATCAAGAGCTCGAAAAGCGCATCGCCAAACTTCTCGGTCGCGGCTCTCGAAAAGCCGATGTGCGA
>SXSP01000096.1 GCA_005792225.1 Bdellovibrionales bacterium
GAATTCTCCCTTGTGCAGGATCGCGACACCCGCGCTATCGTAGCCGCGATACTCGAGGCGCTTAAGGCCGCCGACGATGATGTCTTTAGGTTCACGTGGGCCGTAATAGCCGACAATTCCGCACATTTTATTTACCTGCCTCTTCGGGCTTCGAGGGTTCCGTTTTGGGAGTCCAATTTTCTTTGATGATTTGCTTTCCGCGGGCGACGGCGAGAGCTTTTGCCGGGACATCTTTCGTGATGGTCGATCCCGATCCGATGACCGCATCCGCGCCGATTTCAATGGGCGCCACGAACTGAGTGTCGCTTCCAACGAAAACGCGATCGCCAATGACCGTGCGATACTTCTGGCGATCGACGGCGTAGTTACAAGTGATTGTGCCGCAACCGATATTCACGTCTTCACCGATCGTGGCGTCGCCCAGGTACGTGAGATGGCCCGCTTTCGAGCGCGCCCCAAACTTCGTCTTTTTCATTTCCACGAAATTTCCGACGTGAGCGTCCGCGCCGATTTCCGTTTCGGGACGAAGGCGCGCGAACGGTCCCACCGAAGCCTTTGCGCCAACGGTGGAGTTTTCAAGGTACGAGTACGCCTTCACGTGCGCGCCGTCGGCCACACGTGCGTGAGCTAGGTACGCGCCCGGCTCCACCACGCAGTAGGCGCCGACTTTCGTGCGACCGCGAAGGTAAACTCCGGGGAAGAGCACCGTGCCCGCTCCGACTTCCACTTCTTCTTCGATGTACGTGGACTTTGGATCAATCATCAACACGCCCTCTTCCATCAGGGCGCGGCGTTTTCTAGCGAATAAAAGGCGAGTCGCTTTGGCGAGCTCAATCTGATTGTTCACGCCGAAGCCGACCGATGCGCGTGCGGTGATCGCCGTGACTTTCTCTCCGGCCTCTTGGCAGAGCGAAATGATATCGGTGAGGTAGTACTCACCCTTCGAGTTATGATTTTCGATCTTAGGTAAAAACGAAGCGAGGACTTCCGCCTTCAAGACGTAGATTCCGGTGTTCACTTCGTTGATCTTCAAAGTTTCTGCGGATGCATCGGCAGCCTCGACGATCGCGCGAAGCTCACCCTTATGACGAACGATGCGACCGAAATGACCCGGCGTTTTTACGATCGCCGAAACAACGGCGACGGAGGCACGCGAATCGTTGAACTCCGTCAGAATTTTTTCGATGTCGGAGGCCTCGAGCAACGGATGGTCGCCATTGAGAATGAGAACGTCACCTTTAAGCGATGCGGGATCAGCCGATTTTACGGCATCGGCCGTGCCCCACTGATTCGCTTGCGGAAAACACGTCACGCTCATCGGCTCGACCACTTTGCGAACGAGCGTCTCGCCGTAGCCGACAACGACGCGAATCTCGGAGGCGCCCGCGCCTTTAACGGCATCGATGACTTTTTTGATCATCGGGCTCCCGGCGACGGGATGCAGGACTTTAGGCAAGGGCGACTTCATACGCGTCCCCTTGCCGGCGGCGAGAATAATGACCGAAAGCTCTTTTGATTTCATCGAGCAAAAGTACCGTTCTCTCGACAAGCTGGTCAAGGCTCCCTTACAGTGGAAGTGCAGCTGCCGAAGGGGTTCCAGGAATGACGCCAAGTCTCAATAGAATTGCTCACATCGAGAGTTGGAAAAAAACATCACTCGGCACACCGATCGAGCTGTTTTCGAGCCGTCCCCTCACGGAACTTCGCGACCAAAAACCGCTACTCCTGATCGGCGGCGTCCACGGTGACGAGCCGGAAGGCGTGAGGCTGGCACGAGAGACGCTCTCCTGGCTCAAAACGCAGGACGAGAACGTGATCGTCCCTTGGATTCTGATCCCTTCCCTGAACGTCGACGGCCTGGCAAAGAAGACGCGCGGTAACGCACGCGGAGTCGACCTCAATCGTAACTATCCGTCAGCCGATTGGACTCCGAAGTTCGAAAAGGAGCGTTACTTCCCAGGGCCCGCGCCCGCGAGCGAGCCCGAGGTTCAAGGAATCGTGGAGCTGATCCGCGACTTCAAACCCAGGCTCATCATCCATTGCCACTCATGGAATCCGTGTATCGTCGGAACGGGCCCGCGCGCGCAAATGGATGCAAAACGTTTGAGTGAGAGCTCGGGTTACGAACTTGTTCCTGAAATCGGCTACCCCACGCCGGGTTCGCTCAGCCGCTATGGTTGGCACGATCTCAGCATTCCGATCATTTGCATTGAGGAAGACGACAAAAATCCCGACTTCGATGCAATATGGCCTCGATTTCAAACTGGCATGACGGCGGTTTTCAAAGATCGATCGCTCCGCGAGGAAGCGAAATGATCGAGCAGATCGTCTTTGATCTCGACGACACCCTGCTGGATACCTATCGCCAACTCGTGCCGAAGGCGACGAGGGACGCGTGTCTGGCGATGATCAAGGAAGGACTCGCGACGGATCTCGAGACAGCCCTCAAAGCTTGCGCCGAGAGGGAAATGAAGAAACCTCGACATGATTTATTTACGAGTCTCGTGAGCCGCTTCGGGATTCGCGAAGGCGCCGATCCGCTGAAAGTCGCGGGTGCGGGAAGCCAAGCCTTCTACAACCGCAAGGTCGAAACCGATATTCAGCTCTTTCCGGGAACTCGAGAACTCTTGGGAGAACTCCGCGAGAAGGGCTACCCGCTTCATCTCGTGACTCAGGGTCATCGACCGACGCAAGAAGAGAAGATTCGCATTCTCGGGCTTGAGCCCTACTTTGATTCGATTCATCACGTGGATCCGAAGCAAGGCGAGAGAAAGCGCGACGCCTTCTCTCGCGTGATGGCGAGGACGAAGCTCACGCCGATGAGCTATCTGAGTGTCGGAAATCGCATCGACACCGACATTGCCGAAGCGAAGGAACTCGGTTGGCAAACGTGCTGGCTCCGTTACGGGGAATACAAGCACATGACACCGACACTGCCGCTTGAGCGTCCCGACTACACGATCGAGAACTTGAAGGAGTTGCCGCAAAAATGCCAACTCTGAGGTCGAGTGTACTCGTGATTGGTCATCCACGCCCCGGAACGATCGCGTTCGGCGCGGACTTCTCGCCCGACGGGGAATCGGCGCGCAAAGCCCTACAAGAATTTGCGTACCCGGTCATTGCGCTTCCGAGCTCCGCCCTGCGAACGAAAGATGCGCTGGAGCTTCTCGAGTTTGCGAACAAAGCGTCTCCGCACTCTCAGCGCGTGATCATTCAGAACGACACCTCGGCTGAAGATCTGCGTAGACTCATCAACACGGGCTCCGTTTTCAGAATTCTTCCATCGTTTGATGACCCACGTTTTGAGCTCACCATTCAGGAAGCTCTCGACGAATATCGTCTCTTGCGGCAGAACTCAAAGCTCCTTCAACTCGTGAATGAGCAAAACGAACGCCTGAAAAAACTGACGGCCGATCTTGAAGAAAGAGTCGAGGCAAGACGAAAATCGCTCGAAGAAGCTAAGGAGCGCCTCCTCGTCACCAACGATCGCGTGGAGGCACTCCATCGGGCGCTCGTTGCGATTCACCGCGCGGGCTCCATCGGCGAAATGGAACGTCTCCTCAACGAAGCCTTAAGCGGCGCGCTCGGCCTCACGTGGACGAGAATCCTTTTTCAGTCACAAGCTCGTCTGGATGCGCAAGGATCCCTCGCTTTAAAGCTGCTCTCAATTCATGGTGTCCCCCTCACGCGCGGAAAAGAAACTCTCGGGCATCTCTACGTCGCTCGCGGGGCCGATGCGCCGTTTACGCGTGATGAGACCAGTTTTTTAAGTCAGATTGCCGACGCCGTTTCTCTCGCCATCGACCGGCTGACGAAGCTCGAACAATCCGAGAGTCTCAAACAGCAGTGGGAGGCGACTTTCGACGCTATTCGCGAACCCGTGAGCGTGATCGCTGAGGACTACACTCTCCTCCGGATTAATCGAAGTTTCGCCGAACGCTCCGGCACGAGTCCCGAAAAAGTCATCGGTCGCAAATGCTACGAAGCGCTCTTCGGCCGCACGGCGCCCTGCGACGGTTGCGCGATCAGCGTCGCGAGTGCTTCTAATTTTAGGCTGAAACCCATGCGCACGGCGGGAAGTCGCGACGGCAACGTCATCTACGACGTGTTTAGCCAACAAATTCAGTTTAAGGCCGAAGGTCGCGCCCTGTTCGTGAATATGTATCATGACATGAGTCCGCAGCTGCGCTACGAGCGGCAAATTGTTGAGAGCGCCAAGATGGCCGAGCTGGGAACGATCGGCAGCAGTATCGCGCACGAACTCAATAACCCGCTCGGCGGCATGTTGAGCTTTCTTCAGCTGATCAAGATGGATCTCGACCGCGAAGACAAAGGCCAGAACGCGGCCTGGGTCGAGGACATCGACGAAATGGAACTCGGAGCCCGCCGTTGTCGCGATATCGTACAATCTCTTTTGGGTTTCACGAGAAAGTCATCGCAAGACACGGTCGAGCTCATCGATCTCGGCGAAGTGATCGAACAAGCATTGAAGATCACCGAACTCCAAACACGCGCGATGGGCATCAGCGTGGTACAAAATCTTCCCGCACAACCCGTGATGATTCGCGGCCAGTTCAACTCGTTGGCACAATCGATTCGCCACTTCTTGCAGAACGCGCAAGAGGCAATCAACGAACGAATCAAGTCCGGAGATCGCACCGTTGGAAAAATCGAAGTCACCTTGCGTGCGAGTGATGAAGGTTTCACGATCGAGATCACCGATAACGGCGCGGGTTTCGATGCTTATGTCGGCGATCAAATCTATGACCCCATGTATACGACGAAGGATCCGCACAGCAACCCTGGCTTGGGTTTGACGGTCGCGCAACAAATCGTCAAAGATCACGGTGGTCGCGTCGAGATGAACTCGATCAAAGGCACCGGGACCACGGCAAAAATTTCCCTGCCACCTGGTAAATTGGACAGTACGGACGTCAATTCTACGTCCAGTTTTTGATACCCGGGCCAAGAATTTGACGGGCAAATTTGACAGTTCGAACACGCATTCCCTAGCATCAAAGATGTAGCCACAAAATTTAGCCGCACCTGTGAGTTAAAGTGTTCCGTTAACTGTGTTCATGATGAGCGCAGGAAGTTTCCAGGAAGGAAGTTGAATGCAGGCACAACACCGTGTCTTGATCGTGGATGACGAATCCAGCTTGAGAACCGCTCTGTTCCGAGTGCTCGATCGTCAAGGATTCTCCGTCATCACGGCGAATAGCCGCAAGGAAGCGGAGGCTCTCGCCGCCAGCGATCAACCTCTCGATCTCGCTCTCGTCGATCTACGTTTGCCCGACGGCGATGGAATCGAGTTGATGCAGAAACTCCGCGCGACTCATCCCGCGATTCAAGTCATCATCCTCACGGGTCACGGATCGATCGAGCTCGCGGTCCGCGCGACTCAGCACGGAGCTTTCCACTTCGTGACGAAGCCCTTCAACATGGAAGAACTCTTGAGCATCGTCAGCCGCGCGCTCTCGCACAAGACGCTTCAGCAAGAAAACCAGCAACTTCGCTCGGCGCTCCACCGCAAGTATCGTTTCGACAACATCGTAGGCCAAGGTGAAGAGATCCGAAAAGTTCTCGCCATGGTCGAGCGAGTTGCCGACTCAGATTCAACCGTCCTCGTCACTGGCGAGAGCGGAACCGGAAAAGAACTCATCGCGAAAGCCATTCACTACAACTCTCCCCGAGCTTCAAAGGCTTTCGTTCCGATCAACTGCGGCGCGATTCCCGGCGAACTTTTGGAGAGCGAGCTCTTCGGTCACGTCAAAGGTGCTTTCACGGGCGCGATCTCAAACCGCGCAGGCCGTTTTGAAGTCGCCTCGGGAGGCACGATCTTCCTCGACGAGATCGGTGAACTCAGTCTTCCGCTCCAAGTTAAACTTCTCCGCGTCTTGCAAGAACGTCGCTTCGAACCTGTTGGTAGCGCTAAAACACAAGAAGCTGATGTTCGCGTGATCGCGGCAACCAATGTCGATCTCGTCAAAGCCGTTCAACGCGGCCAATTCCGCGAAGATCTCTTTTATCGCTTGAACGTGATTCCGCTCCCGATCCCGTCTTTGAAAGCGCGTCGTGGGGATATTCCGCTTCTTCTCCATCACTTCGTTCAGCATTTCAACCAAACGAAGAACCGTAATCTCACGGGCTTTTCGAGCGAGTCACTCGAAGCTCTCTACCACTACCCCTGGCCCGGAAACATTCGCGAGCTCGAAAATTTGGTCGAGCGCCTCGCGATCTTAAAAGGCAGTGGTGTTGTGGAACTCATTGATCTGCCCGAACACTACCGCAGCCACCGCGCGGTTCCGGTTGTCAGCGAATCACTTGAGATTCCTGACGGCGGTATGGATTTCAATTCCGCCGTCGATGCTTACGAGAACCTTCTCATTCTCCAAGCACTCGAGAAGACGGGCTGGAACCGCAACCAGGCGGCAGCACTCCTGAAACTCAACCGAACAACGCTGGTCGAAAAAATCAAAAAGAAAGGCCTCCGCCCTCCCCCAGAAGCCTCAGCTTGAGACACAGCGTGGAGAGGTTCTTATGAGAACCTCTCAACTTGAGACATGGCGGAGGTCCTGGGTGTTCGACCAATGTTGCGACAGCTGTCAGTTTTAATGACTTTTGTCCAACGGGTAGGCTCGGGAAATTGCGGAGTTAGAACTAGTAAAAGTGGCCCCGCCTTTGCTCTTAAAAGGGTTAGCGATCTCACGACAAGACCTTGCATGGATGCAAGGTCCTGTCCCCTAACCCGGAGACGAAGAAGACATGAAAGTCTGCCAACTGATCTCGCTCGTAAGCCTTATCGGTGTTTCGCTTTACTTCGCGCCATGCAAGGCCATGCTCCGTATTCCCGGCCGCTTTCCCAGCGCCGTGAGCGCCGTTCGCGTGCCCGTAAAACCGCTTAATTTTTATTCGAGTTCCCGCGACTTCTCAAAAGGATGCAACTTCGCCGAGATTCAACCCGTGATTCCGCGCTCGACCTTTGATGTCGCGAACTATATTCCGCAGGATCTCACCCCCACGAATGACGGTGGCATCATCGCCGCGCGAATTGCCGACCGCAGCCTCAATACCATCTTCAATTCACCGGAAGTTCAGAACACCGACTTTGGTCGCACCGCCCACAGCCTCGAAAAGACGATGAACAGCGATATGAGCGTTGGTGGTCAGGAACCAGATTCCATCCGCCACAATTTCAAATTCGGCGTGAAAGCTGCGCAAACCAAGGCGCATCTGACTTACGAGGGAATCACGAACGCCGAAGTGAGCTACCAGGTCGCCGCATCCACTCTCAATGTGGAAGTCCGCGAGCCCATGGCAATGCTGAACACCGACCTCGTCTATAACCACATCAACACGCGCGATGATCAACGCGACGTCTTGAGCGTGCGCTGGAACTGGTAAACCGTCGTTTAAACCGTCCGCCCAGCCCAGCTGTCAGGTCTTCTGGCCGTGCCCGATATCTGTTCGGAATTGCATTCCCTTCCACTCGACTTCTTGCACCTGCTTGTAGGCAAGTTCGAGCGCTTCGCGAAGGTCGCGCCCCAAACCGATACTGTTTAAAACTCGACCGCCATCGGTGATCCACTGACCGTCCTCGCGACGGCGGGTCCCCGCGTGCAGGAAGTAGCGTCCCGTCTCCGCACGCGCGCGATCGAGTCCGACAATCGCGGTTCCTTTCACGGGCGAGTCAGGGTAGCCCTCCGCGGCCAAGACAACGCAGGCCGCAGATCCGCGTTTCCACTTTAAATGCGGAAGCCTACCCTCGGCGACGTCAGAGAAAACGTCGCCCCAATCACCGTCGAGCAAAGGCAAGATGACTTGCGTCTCCGGATCACCGAAGCGCGCGTTGTATTCGATCACGCTGGGTCCGCGGGGCGTGATCATCAGGCCAATATACAAAACTCCACGGTAGAGCATGGATCTCTTTTGCATCTCGCGGAGGGTCGGTTCGACAATTTCGGAATTGATGCGAACGCGCAGGTCGGGATCAATTTCGACGGGCGCGACGACGCCCATTCCGCCCGTGTTCGGTCCCTCATCTCCCGTGCGCAAACGCTTGTGATCTTGCGCGAGCACAAGCGGCTCAAAATTCACGCCATTCGTTAGAACGAGATAGGAGATTTCGTAGCCCGGTGAGAACTCCTCAAGGAGTGCGGAAGATCCAGCATCCCCCAGAGACCGAGAGACAAACAAAGACTGAGCCGCGTCTTCAAGCTCCTTCAGAGTTTTACAAATGAAGACGCCTTTACCGGCGGCAAGACCGTCGGCTTTGAGAACGTAGGGAGGACTAAAGTTGCTCGATGCCCGAAGAGTTTCGTCAACGGTGCGAACAACAATCGATCTCGCGGTCGGAACGCCGGCAGAGATGATGAACTCCTTCGAGTAGACTTTGCTTCCTTCAAGGCGCGCGCCTTCGCGGCTGGGACCGAAGACCGAGACGCCGCGTTCCCGCAGACGGTCGGACAATCCATCCACGAGCGGAACCTCGGGACCCACGACGACGAAATCAATTTTTTCGAGGAGAATCAGCCGGTGCAGAGACTCAAAATCGCGCCAGTCGGTGGCGATGGAGCGAACTTTTTCTGATTCTGCGGAAATTCCTGAGCTACCCGGGACGGCGATGACGGCCTCAATCGAGGGCGACAAAGCCAGAGCTCGAACTAATGCGTGTTCACGACCGCCTTGACCGATGACTAATGCTCTTTTCATCGCTTTGGAATATCGGGTGCGAAAAGAGGTGTCAATTGACCGTGAGTCGCGGCGTCTCTTACTATTTTATATATCTCTTTTATCTATCTCTTTTAGGTAAGCCATTCAAAAATGACCATTCGCGCTTTGGAGCACAACCATGAAAAGACCCGCGTTCGTCAATTCGTCTCCTGAAACCACAATCGTCGTCGTCGGTGGAAAGCGAACTCCTTTCGGAGCGTTCGGCGGTGGCTTAAGGGATGTCGGCGCAACTCAGCTCGCCGTTGCCGCAGGTCGAGGAGCGCTTGAGCAAGCAGGCGTTGCCGCGGGTGATGTCGATCACGTCGTCCTCGGTAACGTTGTTCAAAGCGGAGCGGATGCCGCTTACGTTCCCCGTCACGTCGGGCTTCATCTCGGCGTACCAGTTAACGTCGGCGCCCTCGGACTCAATCGACTTTGTGGAAGTGGTTTTCAATCGTGGGTCACGGCGGCCCAAATGCTTCTCACGGGAGAAGCAACGGTTGCTCTCGCCGGCGGTGTGGAGCAAATGTCCCAGATTCCTTATGTTCTACGCGGCGCCCGGTTTGATGGCTACCGCATGGGCAATGCTCAAGTCGAAGACTATATGACGAGCGCCCTGACCGATGCCTATGCGGGAACACCCATGGCGATAACGGCGGAGAACCTCGCCGAAATGTATTCGATTTCGCGCGCGGCGTGCGATGAATACTCACTTCTCACGCAGAGCCGTTACGCCGAAGCCTTAAAGAAGGGTTACTTCGCGAACGAGATGGTTTCGGTGAAAGTCACATCAAAAAAGGGCGAACTGGAAATCTCGAAAGACGAACACCCGAAGCCTGACGTTCCCGCCGACAAGATCAAGTCGATGAAGCCCTTGTTTAAGGAAAATGGGACCGTCACGGCGGCGACCGCGTCGGGAATCGTCGACGGGGCCGCGATGAGCGTTCTCATGACCGAAGCTGAAGCAAAGCGCCGCGGCTTGAAGCCTCTGGCGAAACTCGTATCGTGGGCATCAGTGGGTTGTGATCCGAAGATCATGGGAATCGGGCCGGCAGGTGCGATTCGTTCCGCTCTCGATCTGGCGAAGATGAAACTCGAGCAGATGGATCTCGTTGAGGTCAACGAGGCTTTCGCCGCTCAGTTCTTGGCGGTCGAGAAGGAACTCGGTCTTGATCGTTCGAAAACGAACGTCAACGGCGGCGCGATCGCGGTTGGCCATCCCTTAGGTGCGAGCGGCACGCGTATCATGAACCACTTGGTTTATGAGCTCGGTCGTCGTTCTCAAGCACGCTTCGCCGTCGGCAGCGCTTGCATCGGCGGCGGCCAAGGTATCGCGATCATCATTGAGAAAGCGTAAGAGGGAAAATCAAAATGCCGATCGAAAGCACGGAAGCCAGTTTTAAACTTCAAGATCGTACCGCGGTCCTCTCAGGTCCCTGCAATACGATCAATCAATCGATCGCGATGAAGCTCACGCAGCTCGGCGCGAACGTCGCGCTCATCGATCGCAACGTCGATAAAATTCAGCGTTTCGCGGGTCAGATCATGGATTCCCGTGAGATCAATGAAAGGTACGGCAGAGCGACCGCGATCCAGGCCGATCTCTCAAAGCCCCACCACGTTCAAGATGCGATTTCGCGCGCGGCCGAAGCCTTCGGTGGAATCGACATCTTTATCGACGGGCTGATCACGACCGAGGTCATGCCTTTTCGCGAAGCCAAGGTGATCGACGAGTTTGAGCGGGTCATCGACGTCAACCTCCGCTCTCCCCTTCTGATGACCCATGCGGTTTTGAGATTTTTAGAAGGACGTAAACGCGGTCGCATTATCTATCTCATGCACGATCTCGCGCGCCTTGGTCTCGTCAATAATAGTTTAATGGCACTCACGCGAACGGGCCTCTCTTCGTTCGCGCGTACTCTCTCGCGCGAACTTGCGGAAAAGAACATCACCGTCAACTGCGTCGCGATGGGTGTGACCGAGGACTTTCTCCTCAGCCAACACCGGAACGAACAAATCAGCATCCAAGAGGCACACTCGCGGCTTGCGAAGTTTTTCCCTTCGGCGACGATGACCGAGCCCGAGAGAGTTGCAAATATGGTGGCGTTTCTCGCGAGCCCCCTCGGTATCGGAGTGACGGGCCAGACGGTCGCCGTCAGCCAAGGTCTAAGCTTCCAGTAAGGAGTTTTGGGGTGAAAGCATTCGAGTCTCCCGATTTCTTCAATGTTGATGAGCTCCTCACTTCGGAGGAGCGACAAATTCGGAGCACCGTTCGCCAATTCGTCTCGAAAGAAGTCATGCCCATCATCGAGGACTGCTTCGTAAAAGATGAGTTTCCGAAGCAGCTCATTCCGCAATTGGCCGAGCTCGGCGTCTTCGGCGCCACGATCAAGGGCTACGGCTGCGCCGGGCTCAGCTACACCGAATACGGGATCATCATGCAGGAGCTCGAGCGCGGAGACTCCGGTCTACGCAGTTTCGTGAGCGTTCAAGGTGCCCTCGCGATGGGAGCGCTGAACCTCTGGGGCACAGCCAATCAGAAAGAAAAGTACCTTCCCCGCATGGCAACTGGCGAATGGATCGGTTGCTTTGGCCTCACCGAGCCTGATTTCGGATCAAACCCCGCCGGCATGGCGACGACCGCCCGCCGCGATGGAAACCACTTCGTCCTGAACGGCTCCAAATTTTGGATTACGAATGGCGGCATCTCGCAAGTCGCGATCGTCTGGGCGAAGGTTCCCGAAAAAGAGAATCGCATTCACGGCTTCATCGTTGAAAAGGGAACTCCCGGCTTCACCACCCGCGATGTGCACAAAAAGTTTTCCCTCAAAGCCTCGATCACGAGCGAACTTCATTTCGCCGATTGCCGCGTACCCGTTGAAAACATGCTCGACGTTCAAGGACTGAAAGGCCCGATCGGTTGCCTCGTCAACGCTCGCTTCGGAATCGCGTTCGGCGCGATCGGTGCCGCAATGGCCTGCTATGACGAAGCCTTAAATTATGCGAAAACGCGCGTCCAATTTGATAAGCCCATCGCGGGATTTCAGCTGGTTCAGGCGAAGCTCGTAAAAATGTATCAAGAGATCACGAAGGCCCAACTTCTTACCTGGCGCCTGGGTCGACTAAAAGATGAAGGGCGGGCCACGGCTCAACAAATCTCACTCGCGAAGATGAATAACGTGGCCATGGCCCTCGACTGCGCGCGCGTCACGCGCGATATCCTCGGGGCCTCGGGAATCACTCACGAGTACCAGTGCGGTCGCCACATGATGAATTTAGAAAGTGTCATTACGTACGAAGGCACCGACGATATCCATCGTCTCATCCTCGGCGAACACATTACGGGAATTCCGGCTTACCGTTAAAGTCACCAGTACCAAATCGAGTAGACCGAAGGATAGATCGCCGATTTCGTGTTGGAGACTTTGGTGTATGCCTCACCGACGAACTTCTCAGTGTAGGTCGCAGACGAGTAATTCATCCGGAGGCCCAAGTGAAACTTTTCCGTGACGGGAAAGTTGTAGCCGAAATCAGCCTTGAGCGCCGTACCCTTCCACTGCTCGGAAGTTCCGCCCGACGGAGCATAGGAGCCCGTCGTGACCAGATAGTAAGCGAGCCCCAGACTCCAGTTCTTCTTCTTATCGATGATCCATAAAAAACGCGGACCCATTTGGCTACTGGAGTACGTGGTTGTCGTTCCGCCCGAAGTATCGGTAGTAGAGAAACTCGCGTAGCCCCAACCGACGAGGTAGCGCCCCTTTTTATCAATCTCAAAACCGATGGCACCCTCAAAGTACGTGCGTCCGCTCGCGGCGGAGCCACCGGTCACCGTGAGTGCATCGCTCGTGTAAAAGCCGTTCAGCTCGACGTAGGCCTGGGCTTGAGCCATTCCCGCGAAGATTATGAAGACGATAGATATCCACCGATAGAGTCTCATCATGAAACTCGATCGGCGTTTAAACGTTTCATATTGAGTCTAGATTAGCGGCCGAGAATGGCCTTCTCGAGACGTTCCATGCGAGCCTTGAGCTCTTCGTTCTCACGCTGAAGATTCGAGATCTGCTTCTCGCGTGCTGCCCTCTCGGCCTGGGCCTCGGCCTTGATCGAGGCGATCTCACGCTTCAAGGAAGAAACATCATCTTGAGTCACACGACACATTCCGTAAATCTC
>SXSP01000097.1 GCA_005792225.1 Bdellovibrionales bacterium
CCTCGAGCAGCTCTATATGTTCATTACCGAGCAGCTGACCAAGGCGAACCTGACGGGTGATCCGCAATATCTGCGGACGAGCCTGAAGATCATCGAGACCCTCTATGACGGATGGGTCAAGGCGGTCGAACAACTGAAAAAAGACACCACTGACAAAGCCGCCGCGAGCGGCGAGAAAGCATGAGAGGGAACTCACCATGGAAAGAGTGATCGCGTTACTCAGCGAAAAGAACACTTACTTAGAGAAGTTCTATTTCCTGAACGAGCAGGAGCTCATTAACTTCGGCGAAGGAAACTTCGAGACCGTTGAACCCTTCTACCACGCGCGCGATAAGATCCTCGATCTGATCAGCTGCCTAGACGGCCTGCTCGACGAAGAGAATAAGCGCATGCCCGCTGAGATCACGAACAGTCAGAAGATCGAAGTCGGTGATCTTCTCCGTGCGAAAGACGAGTTGGTCAAAGCGATCCTGGCCCAAGATCTCCAGCTCTTGGCCTATATCGAGAAAGAGAAATCAAACATCATTCGTGATCTCCGCGGTTCGACGCAAGCTCGTCGTGCGGTCGGTGCGTACGGCAATACGGAGCGCATGAAAGAGCTGGACGAAAAACCCTAATGCCAATTCTTTGTCGGCAGAAGGTTGACCAAGTCAATCTTCTGTCGTCCTGATCCTCGCTCCAATCTCGTTTCCTTTCTTCCCGCATCCAAAACTTGAGTGGCACTCGCGTTGCTTTACCCAATAACTGGATGAAGAGCACGTACGCTCAAGATTGAAAGGGAAGACGATGATCGAGTTTGACAGAGGATTGACACCTTCGAAAAACGTCGGCGAACCGAAAGCGATTCCGCGACCTCAGTCCGACGTCGCCGGTGGACCGCCGCGCATGGCGCACCAAGTTCAGCAGGCGATCGCCGAGTTCGAAGACCCCGCCGTAAACGTTCTTTTGAAGCATACGGGCGTTCTCATGCAAGCGCGCGAGTACCGGCTTGCCGTCAATCTTCTTCGCAATGTTCTTATGCGTTCCGCGGATCATCCCGAAGCGCTTCTTCGCATGGGCCTCTGCTTTCGTGAAGAGAGTCGCTATGACGAAGCTTTGAAATGTTTCCGCGCCCTTGTGAAAACGACGCGCTCGCTCGAGTCACAGATCCTCGTCGCGGAAACCCTTTACATGGGTGAGCGCGATCAAATGGCGCTCGGAGCTTACCGCGAAGTCTTAAAGAACGTCGTGGAAAGCCAATCGCAACTCTTCGAGATCTACAAGAACGTCGGAAACATTCACGTTCGTGCGGGTGACTACGAATCGGCCGAAGAGTTTTACAATAAAGCTTACTGCATCAATCCCGCCTCCGACGTGTTGATGATCAACTACGGAACACTCGAGATCCAACGCGAGAACCTCGGCGAAGCCGTCGAGCGCTTCCGCAAGGCCGTTGAGATCAATCCCGAAAACGACAAGGCTTGGGTTGGCCTCGCGATCGTGCATCGGCAGATGGGTGACGCGGAACTCGCGCGCGCGAATGCGGAGCGCGCCCTCGATATTAATGGAACCAATCGCACGGCCATTCGCTTGGCCGTGGAGTGGGGCGTGCAAGACGGCGCCTTCTCAATGAGCATCTTGAGACTTCAAGACTACCTCGCCGTTGAGTGCGAGGACGCCGAAATGAGCTTCATGCTCGCGAAAATTCTAACGCAAGTCGGTCGACTGAGCGAAGCACGGCTTGAACTCGAGCGAGTCCTCGCTCTCGACCCGGCGATTGAAGGCGCTGAAAACCTGACGCGCGCCCTCGATAAGGAACTCGCGAACAGATGATCTCGGTCGAAACCGCTCGGAGCGGACATACAATTTTAAAGAAGGACGGAAAGCTTCTCGCTTCGTCCTTCGATCCGCTGAAGGAAGCGAGCGCGTGGGCGCAGCAGGCGATTCAAGGTCTGCGGGCTCACGACTCCATCATCGTTTTAGGACTCGGGAGCGGTTACCACGTTCAGGAACTCGCAAACCTTGTTGGATTCGATCGGCTTCTCGTCATTGAATGCGATGGCGAAGTGGCTGCAGAGGCGTTTCGCCTTTTTTCCGAACTTCCGCGAGAGCGCGTGATCATTGAAACCGACGTCAAAAAGATGGTCGAGATGGATCTCGTTCGAGATGTTTTGAGCGGCGTCTACAAGATCGTTCGGCATGCGCCCTCGTATTCAAGTGCGGCCGCAGAATTTGGTGCGGTGGAGAAGCTACTCCTCGGTCGCGACCAACTGTCGTTCTTGCTTCAGCTCAAGGCTCGCCCGAATCTCTGGGCGCTCCTCGACGCCGAAAAAGTCAGTACGATTTCGAAAGACGAATGCATCAGCATCAAGACTCTCACCCGGCTGTTCGGGCCGAAGTCCTTTACGCAAAGGGAACGCCACCTCTGGCGCGTTCTCGAGGAGCTGGTGTTATGAAAATCCTCATAGTGAGCCTCTTGCGTTTGGGCGATATCGTCCTGAGTGCGCCGGTCGTCCGTGCGCTCAAGGACAAATATCCTAACGCTCAAGTGGATCTTCTCATCAACTCTCAGTTTTCTTCGGTCACGAATTTGATTCCCGGCGTTCATCGTGTTCACCTCTTCGAGCGGGACTTGATTCAAAAAGGCCTCGGGGAGGCGGATCGGCCGCTGTTTGAGTCCTTCTCGCGTCTAGAAAACCTCGTCGATGAATTGAACGCGAACGACTACGATCAAGTGATCAACTTAACCCACAATCGGTTGAGCGGCTGGCTCATGGGTCTCATCTCGGCACGCGCGAAGGTGGGTCTCGTTTTCGATCCAGCGGGACGTGCAAGCTTCGGTCATGGTTGGTTTCGGTTCTTGAATAATCAAGTTGAAGCCGATGGTTCCGAAACTTTTCACTTCACCGATGTTTTCGGATTCGGTCTCGGGCTCGATTTCGAGTCTCTCCGTCAACCGTCGTTGGTTGAAACGGAGACCGGTCGGCGTGAAGTCGATGCTCTCACTTCAAACTCCGCTGACGGGATCGTCGTCATTCAAGCTCTCACGAGCGATGTGAAAAAAGATTGGGGTTTCTCGCGCTGGTCGCGTGCGATTGAGAGTCTGGCTCGCGCGAACGAACGCGCACGCTTTGTCGTCATCGGGGCTCCGAGCGAACGCGATCGTCTCGCGTCGCTCGTGAGTGAGCTCGTGACCCGGGGAGTGCGGGCTGAGCTCGCGATCCTCGGTCTCGAGGGCGCCTTCAGCCTCCTGAAGAGGGCAAAGCTTTTGATCACGGGCGACACGAGCATCAAACACTTGGCGGCGGCCGCGCGCACGCCGATCGTCGAGATCACGCTCGGAAGTAGCGATGCTTATCGTACCGGCGCTTACGTGAACGGCGCCATCATTCTACAAAGCCGTGAAACCTGTGCTCCGTGTGTCCATTCCAAACCCTGTCATCGCGCGAGTCACTTGTGTGCTGAGCGCCTGCCGACGGACGGGGTCGCGATGGTTTGCAATGAAGTTCTTAATGGACGTTCGTTTCAGCTCGGCACGATCGCCGAGGAATACCGAACGGAACTCGAAATTCTTCGTGTCGACATGAAGAGCGCCGGATTCTGGGCCGCGCATTCCGTGACTGAAAAGATGACGGAAGCTTCCGTCGCTCGTTGGATCGACTTGAAATCCAAACAGATTTGGCTCTCGCAAGAGGAACGACGCGGAAGCGAGATTTTGGCTCTTGCCAGCTTCTTAAAGAAGCTTCACCCGACGGTTTCACCCATCGAGTGGAGGCATCTCTTCGGAGACTTCGAGAAGCAGGCCGCCTTCGTCGAAAGCCGAATCAACGGCTTGAAAGTCGGAGTGCAGTACTTAAAAGGAACTTACGAGGACCCGCGTAAAATGCGTGAGTTCATCAAGGGCGTGATCGGCTTCCGCGAGCGGATCAAGTCCATGCCACTTATGAAATCCTTCTCGTCGTCTCTCGATCAGATCATCGAGGACGACATCAGCCCCGCGTTCACCAAGTTCCGGCGCATCGTGGAAGCCGTCTCCGAGATGGAACGACGAACATCGATTCACCTGGGTCTCGTGCGGGGGCTCACCGAAGAAATGGAAACAAAAACGATTTACGATCAAGGAGCGGAGCGAGCATGACAGAGAACGCAGACAGAGACCTTAAACATTTCCTCAAACTCGCGTTGGCCCAAGTCCGACACAAGATTCAGGCCAGCGATCCCAGCGGAGCCCTCATCCGGTTGCGTCTTCTCGAAGAGCTGATCAAGGAGCAAATTCCGAATGAAAATTCTGATACTGCAACTCGCGCGTCTCGGTGACATTTACCAGACGTGGCCGGTGCTGCGGGCATTGAAGCGGCAGGACCCGCAGGCGCAAATTCATTTTCTTACGCGGGCGAAATTCGCGGCGGCGGCACCCGGTCGTGATGTCGTCGATCGCCATTGGGTTCTCGATACGCGATCGGTTCTCGAACCGCTCATCGATGAAAAGCCTGATTTGAACGCCGCCCTCGGATCGCTCGGTTCAATAATTGGTGAGTTGAAGGCCGAAGCGTTCGATAAGGTCATTAATCTCAGCTTTTCACCATTTTCGTCTTTCCTGGTGAAAGAGATCGCGTCGGCGGACTGCGAAGTCAAAGGCTACACGCGTTTTGACGACGGCTCTCTTTGCATCCCGGATGACGGAAGCGCGTACTTTTACGCGCAAACGGGACCGGGGCGTGCGAATCGTCTTCACGTGACGGATCTCTTTGCCTTTGTTTCGGACGTCGAACTGACAGATGCCGATTGGAGCGTGGGGCAGGAGAGCGCGAGGGACGCGGGATCCATCGTCATCCACATAGGCGCGAGTGACCCCGGAAAAACTCTTTCTTGGTCAAAGTGGATGCAGGTCGTAAAAGGTCTCACCACCGGACAAACGGGCGAAGTCGTTCTCGTCGGCGCGCCGAACGAGCGTGAGCTTGCGGATCAAATCTGTGCCGCGGCTTTTGAACGCGCTCCGAAAAATCGGGTCGGCCAAACAAGTTTGGACGAGCTCTTTGATATCGTCAGAAATGCGCGCCTCCTCATCGGCGGCGATAGCGCGCCCATTCACATTGCGGGATTAACGGCGACGCCCGTTCTCAACATCAGCTTTCCGATGGTTTCGTTTTGGGAGACGGGGCCTCGCTCGCCCCACAGCCGTATCATGCCGATCGCGGGTGAAGACCAGATTTCCGCCGACGAAATCGTGCGCGAAGCACTGGGACTTCTCGCGCGTAAGTCGACCGTTTACCCGGTCGTGCGCGTCTCTGGCCCAACAATTCCGTACGTTGAGCTTCGGCCGCAGCCCCGTGCCTTCGAGTGGGAACTCCTAAAAGCGATTTACATGTCGGCTGACTTTCCGAATCCACCTTCGGAACTCTTCACGCTCGGTCTTGAGCGCCTGAAGGACGTGACGGTGCTGGGTCGTGAGCAACTCGCCACCCTCAAGGTGAATTCGGCAAATTCAACGGCGGCGCTCATCTTGAACCGCGCTTCCGAAATCATCGACCGGGTGCAGGAGATGATACCGGAGCTGTCGCCCATCGTGGGTTGGTTCAAAACGGAGCTCTCTCGCATCGGCCCGATGCCCGTCGCTGAGTTGGTCGATGCGACCGACTCCGTCTATCGCCGTTTAGGTGAGGTCATCGCACTTTATTTACCGGATGGAGATCCGAAGGAGGGTCATCATGACGATGTCAACGTGGGATAAAACTGAACTCGGGCAGCTCTTCCCGCAGTGCCAGACTTTAAAAGACGTGATTGCATCGATTGAGACCGCGTTCTCTAAAAAAGGCGAGGTCATCTGTGAGATTCACGTCAACGGCATGCTCATCGACGAAGAAGGTGAAAAGAAGTTCGGCGAGAGTTCGGCGACCGAGATCGAAACGATTTCGGTTCGCTCGAATCGGCCCGACTCATTGATTCGCGACGCGATCGAGTCCACGCTCGTTTTCATTCCGGATCTCGAGCGCGCAAGCTTGTCGGCCGCGGAAAAATACCGTTCAAGCGACTTGCAAGCCGCGCAAAAATCCTTCAACGAAGTTCTCGAAGGTTGCCAGTGGCTCTTTGATACACTGATGCACGTGCGCGGCGCCGCTTCCGGCATCGATCAACCCATTTCGCAGGCCGAGCGGTGGTACGAAGCCGAAAAGTTAATCGGGCGAGTCGTCAAAGAACTGAGCGGCGCCTACGGCAACAGCGATTACGTTCTCGTCGCCGATGTTCTTGAGTACGAAGTGACGGGAGCACTCGCGGTTTGGCGCGAAGTGATCGAATCAGAAAAATTAAAACGCTAGTTAAAGATCTCTAACGAGCTGCGGCGATATGCCGCAGTCACTTTCATTAAGGTTAGGATCTTATGATTTTAGTCCAGAAAACAAGTTCCGTCTGGACACACAATCCGGGTCTTCTGTAATTTCAAGCGCATGTTCCGTGTCTTGATGACAATCGCAGTGATCTTCACGCTCGCGTTCACGATTTCGCTCGTGAATTCGCATGACTCATTTGGGCGAGTGGTTGCGCAATTGGAACTTCCCTCCGACGAGGCTTCGGCGCCTTTCTTCACTGTTGCTTCCAAAACTGAAGCCGAAACTGAAACCGACACTGAAACTGATTCCGACTCCGATCCCAATCCTTGTTACGAAGTCGAAAACGATGCCTGCCTTCTTCAGGCTTTCGTCTTTCATCCTCTCGAAGAGAATTACTTCTTCGAAAAATCGACGCGTGCACCTTTAGCATTCGTCGGCCGCGTCCTGCAGCCCCCAAAAATCTGACGGCGATTCCTCAAAACTCAATTAGCAAAATTAGGTCGAGCAAAACTCGGTCCATGGATTCCTATTGTCTTCAAACGGTTCAATCGGTCCAATCGGTTCTAAATGGAGAAAGTTGTGCGCAAAAATAGTGTTTATTGGGATCTCGGGATCTCAAATCTCTTGCCCCAGTGGAAAATGATCTTCACCAAACAGCACCTGAGAGAGGACGTGATCGCGGGTCTGACAGTCGCCTGCGTTGCGATTCCTCTTTCGCTCGCGATCGCGCTCGCGTCGGGCGTCACCCCCGCGATCGGTCTCGTCACCGCGATCATCGGCGGTATCGTCTGCGCGTTTTTTGGCGGAACACCGCTCGCGGTGACCGGTCCCGCGGCGGCGATGGCGGTCCTCATTGCCTCGATCGTACAAACGCACGGACTCGGGGGGCTGCTCCTGATCGGTATAGGCTGCGGTATCTTGCAAGTGATCTCCGGTATCTTCGGATGGGGGCGTTTCGCACGCTTTGTTCCCATGCCGGTCATCGCGGGTTTCACCGCGGGTATCGGTGCGGTCATCTTCATCGGGCAACTGCCCCGCGCGCTCGGTCTCCCGGCTCCGAAAGAGTCGGAAACTCTCAACGTGATCACGCACCTCGCGGATTATCTCCACGCGACGAACTACACGTCGCTGATGCTCACGGGCATCACGATGGCGGTTATCTTCGGACTCCCCCGAATCGCGCCGAAGATTCCCGCGATCATCATCGGTGTTATCGCCTCGACACTCGTGACCGTCGGCTTCGGACTTGAAACCGCGATCATCGGTGAAATCCCGAACTCGCTCCCGTTTCCGAAGTTGCCTGAGTTCCCCAGTGAAGGATTGGGTTCGATCGCGCTCGCAACCTTGACCGTGTTTGGTCTCGCGTCGCTCGAAACTCTGCTCTCGTCAACCGCGGTCGATAAGCTCGCGCGCACGACTCGTCACGATCCCAACCAAGAGTTGATCGGTCAGGGTCTCGGTAACGTCATGTCCTCGCTCTTCGGCGGTATTCCCGTCACGGGCGTCATCGCACGTTCCGCGTTGAACGTGCAGAGCGGAGCCCGCTCGCGTCGCTCG
>SXSP01000098.1 GCA_005792225.1 Bdellovibrionales bacterium
AGGGTTTCTTTATAGCCAAACAGGGTATCGTGCCTTTTCGTTCGCCAAACTCTTTGGGTCCTAAGATCGACGTTCCAGATAGCCATTCGCGTGTTCTCCAGCGCGAGATCGAGCTGCTCTTCGATTTGTTTTCTTTCTGTGATCTCAAAGCGAATCGCGGTGAACTGTGCGATCGAGCCGTCGACCTTAAAATTAGGAATGATCGTCGTCTCGACCCAATAAAGTCTGCCATCCTTGGCGCGATTGCAGATTTCGCCGTGCCATATCTGGCCCGACGTTATGGTATTCCAAAGATCTCTAAAAAACTCTCGGGGGTGGTGTCCAGAATTGAGGATGCGGTGATCTTGACCAACGAGTTCTTCCTTCGAGTACCCGGAAACTTCGGTGAACTTGTCGTTTACGAACGTGATCTTGCCTCTGACGTCGGTTGTCGCAACGATGGCCACCTTATCGAGGGCCGAGCGATAAAACTCCACTTCCCGTACCGCTGATTCCAGCGAGGATCGCCAGTTTTTCTCATCCGTTAAATCTTTCCATTGGACGAGGAGAACGCACTTATTGTCTATCCACAGCGGCTTTAGGGATACTTCTACGGGGAGATCCATCCCCGTAAGTGTTCGATGCATCCACTCGAAACGGTGAAATCCGTTTGCTCTCGCGAGTTTATCCATTTCGATTGATTGGACCGATGACGGAACCCCGTCAGGTTGGAGTTCGGGTGAGAATTCTGCAGGGTGTTTTGAAATCACGTCTTGTTTATCACGCGCCTTTAGGATTTGTACGGTCGCGTGATTGCAATCGACGATGCCGTTTTCGTCGAAAACCATGCACGGGAAAGGCGAGGAGTCGAAGAGTTGATGAAAAAGTTTTTTAGAATGCTCCAGATCAACGTTGCTATCGTGCTTCTTGCCCATGACGAAAAAGACTGTACCTAGGACAAATGGTGCAAGCGCGATGATGTAGAAGAGGTCTGATTGGGGAACGATGAGAGCGATCAGCGGGAAGAGACATCCGAAAAGAAGTCCAAAAGTCGCGTAAGCCACTTTTTTAGTACGCACAGCTCTTCGAAATTTTTTCGTCATGTCCTAACGATCGACGAACTTTGACCTTCCCTTTAATGACGCTGAATCCTGGGGATGCGCTGAAATTCAGATGGGAAAAATTCTAAATCAAGATTTCTCGATCGCGATAGATATAAACCCGGTCTAGTTAGTGTGCATCACTCATCCGTATCAAAATCGGACATCGATATGAACCGGTTTACGTTTCCGTCGCGCGTGTGAATTCTCAAGGTCGCAAGTGTCGCGCCTCTTTCAAGAATTCGTTGTCGAGATCGCGACTGGATTGAATTCGAACCCCGAGAGGTTCGCGAGATTTCTTGAGCGCGAGAATCTGATCAACGCTGAGGCTCCAGGATTGCCAGAACACTTGGGGCACGGTGCGCCGGTAGCCGCCAAAGCCGAGTCCATATCCCCCGAAGTTTTCAACTAGCGTGACGGAAGATCGATAAACATACCAATATTCAGGGCTCACGGCACCTTCTCCGAGGTTTCTAAAAGATGCGTTGTTGAGGGTCAGGGCAAAGTGGATTCCGTAGTCTTTCATGAACGCTTCGGGGTCGGCGACGTTTCGTTTTTTCAGATATCCGACGTAGCGATCATAGGTCGCGACGACGAGACTTTCTGCTTGTTCGCGAGTCAACCTGCCGGAAGTCACGGTGGGAAAAATCTCGATTGCACGTTGCTGCGATAAGAACTCGTTGAGGTTCTGTAAGCTCTCGGTTTGGTAGAGAGGGTGGACCCGCGGTATGCCTTCGAGTCGGGTCATGCGCGCATCTGGCGTGTGACGCTGACTTTCGAGCGCAACCGCGATGTTGTCGCGATTCTGCAGAAGGGGACTGCCGGCGAGAATGCCGATGGCCATGGGCTTCTCTGATTCGGTCAATTTCTTCATCGATTGAGCGCGGTCAAGAATCGCATGTCGTAAGTACGAGAAGTCGCGAATCTCGACTTCTCCTGATGGACCATCCTTGAAGCTCAGTTTGAGTTTTTGATTCGCGAGTTTCTGGTTTTGGATGAGTGTCTTGTAGAGTTCAGGCGAAGAAACCCGCGCGGAGCTTGGGGCTTCCGTTCGGAGCGCTTTCAGCTCTGATGAGAAGTCCGCCGGGTCGAGCTTCGCCAGGAGGTCCGCAAGGGAACCAACGAGAACACTCTCTTCACTTCTCTTTGGATCTTGATAGCGCGAAAATTCCTCGCCGCCATAGCGACGTCGGAACGTGATCGCCCGCGCCCGGTCCATCGCGTGCGCAAAGACGTAAGCGTCTTCAATGCGACCTCCGGAGGCGAGAACGTCACTCATCGCGTGAAAGAGGAGCGCGCGAAGTGTCTCTTCAAATTCAAAGTTTGTTTTTTGGCCTGCGCGACCGATTTCGAAGACATATTTGTAACGGCTACGATCGATCGGTCGAACGAGTCCTTCGGCCTCGAGCGCGAGCGGAACGTTCTTGCCGTCGACCTGTCCTGAGATCAACCATGCGCCTCCGACTTTCAGCTCGTAGGGACGGTTTCGCGGTTTCTTGTATCCCGCGTAGTAGGACTGATATTGGTCCCATGCGGCTGATTTGGGTTCCAGCCGGGCGTCAGGCGGAATTTTTCCGTATTCTTTCTTAAGCGCTCGCTCCGTCGTCGGCGTTGTCGCCTCGATGAAGGTCACTTGCTCGGGCTTTAAAAAGTTCTTCGCGATGGAGAGTTGAAGCGCAGTTTCTTCCGGAGATAGGTACGCATGCTTCTCGTAGAGATCGAGGGTGAATGACTGATTTCTCTCGAAGACACCTTCGCCCTTCGCTTGTGAGGTCAGGAGCTGTTTTACTGGATCCGAGATCACGAGCCTCATGCCGCCGTCATACGTTTGCCTGCGACTCTCGGGTGATTGAACGAGTTCGTTGTTCGCCACGCTTTCGGACTGAACCGTGTGGTAAGCTTTCGAGTGCTGATTAAATTCGAGCATGTTGACGTGGGCATTATCGAAGCTTGATTTTCCGTCGTGATCCTTGATGCCCGAGTTATAGCGCCAAACGTAAAGCCGAAAGCCCTCGGGCAATTCCTTGGGCCGAGCGGCTGCTGTCAAACTCTTAGTCGAAGTGGCGTCAAAGGCCGCATCGCACGCGTCGGCAGCCGCCCCTGAATTCAGGGGCGCAAATAAAATGGAACCCAAGATCAATAAAGCCATTTTGAGCCAGGTTTGGCGGCGAATGAAGTCCACGCGTGAGGTTTAAGCAACGGTGATGCCAGCGATGGCAGTGCCAGCAATGGCAGTGCCAAGCGAAAGGTATCGTTTAAAACGAACGCGCTCGTGCAGAAAACAAAATCCGAATACGACAATTCCGTTGCGAAATCCTAGCGGCTAAATGCCAAGGTATGCCGTCGAATAAGAGGAAGGAGTGAGACATGTACGTCGAAGGATACGTCACC
>SXSP01000099.1 GCA_005792225.1 Bdellovibrionales bacterium
CGAATGGTAACCGAGTCGACCGAATCATTACGAACAGGATAGGTCGGATCCCATGCGTAACTGAGATCCATGCCGAGCGCCGGAAAGCCCATATGAAGCTTTGGCGTGCCACCGACATCCATCACCGAGAATCTCACGCTTGAGTGAATGGGCGAGAGGAACTGACCAAACTTACGATATTTAACCTCGGTCGAAAATTCCTGCGACCAAACATTCACCTTCAGGTCACCCTGAACAGGGCCGACCAAGCCTCCACTGGAATCGGCGCTGACCTGCCCAACGACGGGCTGCCCTGCGGGCAAGAAATCAAAGGCAAAATCCATCTCCTTCGGGTACCACCCCAGCTCGGGCCAAACAACCGCGACCGCGACCCCAGAATCACGGAAGTCCCGGAAGCCCTGCATTTCGGAACCCATCTTTCGCAGATTGTAGAAGCCACTCCGATAAGCCATATCGCTCATGGCTTTCAAGAAACCGTTCGGGAGCGCCAGCGAAAATCCCGTTTGCACCGGGAGACCCGATGACTCTTCGAGCTCAACTCGATCATTGAAGATCGCGTTTTCAAACGCGTGCTCGAGTGTTCCGCGAACTTGAAACTTGGGTCCCTTGAGAGCCTCGATGCGCTTCGGGTAAATCAGAGTTTTCGTTCCCCGAATGCCGAGCGGCACCTCAATCGGCGCGAGGAACCAATCGCGAATTCCCGCCTGAATGAACGCGACCTGATCATCAATGTAAGTCTTGAACTGAGGAAGGAATGTACTTGAATCTTTAAGGTAATTTTCGAGCCCTGGCTTCACCTTTTTATCGAAGCCGCGCGCACCCGTGCAGTTCAAAGTGCCGACGTCCCAAGCATTCGCGGGCCACTCGACATGAAACCAAGGAACGGAGACTTTCGGCAATCCTTGTTGATCAACTAAAACGGCAACCGCTCCGTACGCCTTCGCGACACCCGCTCTCAACTTCACTTTCACGTTCGAACAAGTGCCTTTCACACGCCCGATGACGGTGATGCCGTTGACGATTTCCTCGGTTACGGCATCAACATGAATTTTCGCGATCGTGAGATCAGCCGATATCTCCTGACTGGCGATCGCGACCTGCGCACCTAAGACGGGATAAGTGGAAGCCGCGTGAAACTTGTAATTGAGCTGCGCTTGAATGCCACTCACCTCGATCGGCACGCGATCTTGAATCACGAGATCGGGAAACGTGACGATGGGACTCCCCTCAAGGAGCGACGCCAAATTGAACTGCTCAGACTGAAAAACAGAATTGTCGAGCTGAAAAACAAAATCGCTGGCGACGACACCATCGGCCCGCGCGGGGGTCGCAACAAAGACCGAAAGTCCCCAAACAAGACCAAGGACCCAAGACCCTAACTGCACGACTTTTGTCGACAAATTTTGTAACCGCATGGGTTGATATCGGCTCTCGCGCGTTTGGGCTTGAGACGAATCCGCGAAACACCTCACAGTTAGGCTGTGCCTTTCAAACCTCAACCTTTAGGCTGGTTTTCAGGCCCTCGGCGTAAATCGAGTCGTCTCGCCTCTTGTGCTCAGACTCTCGTATGGCAAACTGGAGAAGTGAGTTTTGAGAAGGGATTGTCCATGAGTTATTGGACTCTGAATTCATTCAAGTGGCCCCGAACCAATCTCCTGCCTTCTCCCCGACACGACCAAAGCCATCTCCCTGTTCCGTTCGCGCGCGCGCGCAGGCTCCGGTCGAGTCTCGATAAGTGCAAAGACGTGCAGATCGTGAGCGAGTTCCGCTCCAAACTCCGCACGGCCGAAGAGATGATTTCCAAGCTGGCCTTCAGCCTCAAAGAAATTCAAGGCATGCGCCGTAAAAAACAGGACGCTTCCGGCGCCCCCGCGAAGGTCCTTAAAGTCGGAGAACGCGACCACTAAGGCGGCGGCGCGGGCGCGGCCGCATACGAGCGAAATCGCGCCGCGGTCGAAAGAACCCGGCGCAACTTTCCGTCATCGTCTTCATCGAAGATATCGCCGATGATTTCCTCGAAGATGTCTTCGATCGTCACGATGCCCGACAGACGCCCATTCTTGTAGGTGATGCTCAAGTGGCTCCGCTGATCTTGCATGCGCCTGAGCGCGCGCAAGATGGGTGCGCCCTCGTCAACGCGAACTACCGGCCTCACCAAGGTTCGCCAGTCGCTCTCGGCGCTCGAAGCGCGGAGTACGATAAACTCCTTCGTGTTGATGATGCCGACGACTTCGGTCTCATTCATGACCGGAAGCCGCGTGTGGCCCGAGGCGAGCACGACTTTTTCGACTTCCTCGTGTGAGTCATTCAGCTGAACCGCGGAAACTTGCATCCATGGCAATCGCACGTCGCGAATCCGCTTGTGTTCAAGATCCACGAGATTCAGAACATACTCGCGAGTTTTCTGCGAAAGCTGATCAAGTTCGACGGGCGGATTTGCATCCGTCTCCGGCAATTCACCATCTGATGCGCCCGGCGCGACTTCGCTCGCAAGCCGGCGCCTCCTCAGTGGCCGCGTGAAAACCCTCAGTATTCTCAAAACAAATCTTGTTGATGCCTCGAGGAGCGAAACTGCGGGACTTAACCCCTTATCAAACAGGATCAACCATCGCGCTGACCAGAGAACAATTCCGAGAGGATTCTTCAACGCGAGTGTCTTCGGAACGAGTTCACCTAAAACTACGTTGACGTATGTGATAGGCAAAACCACCGCGATGACCGAGACTGCATTCGCCATGACCGGGCTGAGACCCCAAGTCTCCGTGAGCCACGGACTGATGGTACTCACGGCCCCGATTCCGCCGACGGCCGCCGCTGCCGAGCCGACGATCGTGATACCAACCTGAATGATCGAGAGTGTTCTTTCGGGATTATCCCGGAGTGCGAGAATGCGCGAGGCATCTTTGTTTCCGAGACGCGCGAGTTCGCGAAGGCGTGACTTGGTCACGGTGACGAACGCCATTTCAACGGCGGCGAACACCGCATTGAGAACTAAACACAAAGTTATGATGATGACTTGGCCCATAGAACATCATCACTATGGGAAGGGCTCGGATGCTTGTCAACGGACGCGGGACTGGCCTCGGATTGCGCCCTGCCTCATTGCGCCTGACGCGCCTGGCAATCAAACATCTGAATGAGCCGAGCATTAAAATAGGTGCGCGATTTCGCAAAATTCCACGGTGGATAGGGATAAAACACCGCTTCATC
>SXSP01000100.1 GCA_005792225.1 Bdellovibrionales bacterium
ACCTCAAGTAATGCGGCGGCGGGATCACCTTGGAAGCCGCGGCCGAGCTTGTCGATTTCGTCGAGCAAGAAGACCGGGTTCATGGAGCCCGCGCGCTTGATGCCTTGAATGATTCTTCCAGGCATGGCGCCGACGTACGTACGCCGGTGACCGCGCACTTCGGCGTCATCGCGCACGCCACCGAGCGAGACGCGAACGAACTTGCGTCCCAGGGCTCTCGCGATCGACTGCCCGAGCGAAGTCTTTCCGACTCCGGGAGGTCCGTTGAAGAGAAGGATTAAACCTCTTCCACCTTCTTTCAACTTCATCGTTGCGAGGTGCTCGATGAGACGTTTTTTGATTTTATCGAGGCCGTAGTGATCCGCATCCAAGACCTCTCGCGAGTTCTTAAGATCGATTTCGGCTTCGGGATCAGGCATCCACGGCATCGCGAGCAAGAGATCGAGATAGTTGCGGATGACGTGAGTTTCCGGCGATTGGTTGCCGAGGCTTTCCAGCCTGCGCAACTCATCGATTGCCATCTTCTTCACGTTATCAGGCATGCCGCTCTCTTCGATTCTCTTACGCATATCTTCCGGAGATTTTCCGGGACCTGCGTCGGAACCGTCGCCGAGCTCTTCCTGAATCGCGCGCATTTGTTCGCGCAGGATGGCGTCGCGTTGGTTTTTGCCGAGCTTCGATGTCATCTTATCGCGGATCTCGGTGCGAACTTGCAGCTCATCTCTCACATGCTGCATGAAATCGAGGAGCTTCAATGCGCGACCCTTGAGCGAAGGCATCTCGAGAAGCTCTTGTTTTTGTTCGATCGCGATTTCGATATTCGCGGCCGCGATATTGATCAGGAAATCGAGGTCGGTGATTCCGTCGACGAGCGTGACCATTTGATCGGAGCCCGACGGGAGGAATTCAAGAATTTGTTTTGCAAGCGACTTCACGCTCTCAAGAAGAGCCTTGATCGTCGCGGGATCCGCATCGATGTCTTCGCGGAGCGGTTCGGGCGTAGCCCGAAGCGTGCCCATGGATTCAAAGACATTGGCGACGTTGACGCGCTCGATACCGCGCACGATCAGTTGGAAGCCGTCTTTTTCGTTTCCGCGAACGCGTTCGATTTGGCAGAGAACTCCGACCCTATGAAGCTCATCGGGTGCGATGTGCTCTTTCTGATCGAGAGGTTTCTGAAGGACCGCGATCAGTTGTCCACCCGGCTCACGATCGCCGACTTCAGATCGGATTGAACGAATCGCCGCAATGCTCTGCGCGCGACCGACCCGAATCGGAACCGTCATGCCCGGAAAGAGAACCAAGTTGCGAAGTGCCAGGACTGGTAGCGGTTTATTAAAGAGTGTTGTTTCCATATCCAAAATCTGAGTCGCGACTTGAAAGTGTCAAGGCACCCATAGTTTGGCGAAACCGGATCAAGCTAGACTGTTCCAAAACATGACGAAGGAGGCCGAACTCATAAAAAAAACCATGGGTCTGAAAGCCCCGCAAAACTCGCAGGAGCGCATTATTTGCAATCTGAAATCGCAGGAGCCTAAACGCGTCCATAAAGGGCGAGTTTTGAATTTACTGCGGCCAAAGTGGGCTGTTTAAGGACCATCACAAATTCGAAGGGTGCTATGAATAGTCCTCGACATTCTTCTCCGGCCCGAAAGGCCAAGTTGAGAAGGGGAGTTGACAGGAATGAATGCCATCGCTAGCCAGCCCATAGTTTCCAACCCTTACATCTCGATCGAGGTGAAGGCTGAGTCTCTGGGCAAGTTTTGCAAAAGCCTCGCGGACTCGATCGAGTGTGAAGGCGTTCGTTGCGAACAGTCGGCGGGTCTTCATGTGTCGATTGCCTACGCGCGGGGTTCCGCATCGGTTCGAGATGTGGAAGAGGTCGCCTGCGAGATCGCGAACGAGGGATTCACCTGCCGCGCACGTCAGTTCGAAATCCTTGAGGGGCACACGACTCCTTATGATTATCTTGTTCTCTCGCTCGAAACCCGCGGCGATTTTGAAACCGCAGTCGGAATCGTTGAGCAGTCGCTCGAGACGCAGAAGTTTCAGGGCGGATTTAAAAGTCACGTGTCTCTTCTGAAATTCGAAAAAGGAACTGCTCAGTCCGAATGGGCTCAGGAACTCGTGCGGGAATTAAACGCCTCTCAGGGCGCCGCGTTCGCACTGGGTCGTGCGATGTGCGTTGAGGGTGAATGCGTTTGCGTTTACGACCAAGATCGCCAGTCCGTATGTAAGGTGGCTTGCCAGGCCGCCGCGAGACAGATGGTTGCCTGATTCAGTCGCTTAATTACATCTCCAAGATTTCCGCTTGCTTCCTTTTGTAGGCGTCCTTCAATATGGCCGCCTATGAGTCAAAAATCCGGATACAATCCGCAAGATCGGTTCTTTAAAAAGGCCAAGCAAGAGGGCTTTGCCGCGCGGAGCGTTTACAAGCTTCAAGAGATCGATCAGAAATTCAAGGTCTTTAAGTCGGGGCAAACCGTTTTGGATCTGGGTGCTTCGCCGGGTTCATGGTCGCAATTTGCGTCGCAAAAAATTGGTTCATCTGGACGCTTAATCGGCGTTGACCTATCGCCGGTGACCGTGAGTCTACCAAACGCGGTATTCATTGAAGCAGATCTTCGCGATCTCAGCCTCATCGAGACATTTAAGGAACACGGCTTTGATGCACCGTTTGATATCGTGATGTCGGATATGATGGCAAAAACCACCGGCATCAAATCCGCCGATCAAGCTCGCTCGCTGGAACTTTGCGAACTCGCGCTTGAAACGGCAAAACGTTATCTTCGTCCGGGTGGAACTTTTGTTTGCAAGTTCTTTCAGAGTGGCGAGTTCGGCCAGCTTCGCAACGCGATCAAGCGCGAGTTCGAGCGTGTCGAAGCGATCAAACCAGAAAGCACGCGATCGATCTCAAAAGAAATCTTCCTCGTCGGGCTCCGGAAAAAAGGCCCTAGCTCCATGTAATACGGCCGAGATCCGCTCTCGGCTTTTTGATGAGCGCGCGCCAACCGCCGTTGTAGCGATGCTTGGCTTTACGAACGATCAGACTCATTGCAGTCACCATCAGCCCAACAATCAAATGGACGACAAGGGCTGACTCGCTCTCGTGCCCAAGCCAAATGGGCGAGAAGAGCAAGATCAACCCTGCGAGAGCGCAAAGCCACCTCACGGGTGACATGACCTCCCAAAGACAAACGGTAGCGATCGCTGCGATCAGAGGGCCGATAGCGCGGTCGAAGTTTGCCGCGCGTGAGTCTTCGTAGAGAAGAAATGCTGGTGCGAGGATCAGCCAAATTCCGAGGGCCACGTTCATCAACATCGGAATCATGTTCGAGCTCCAAGGAGAATACGCCGCCGCAGGTACTGTAGCGAAGCGAGAACTTCGTCCATCGCGGGTCCGATGAGAAGAAGCGAGAAGATGATCCGCACCAGCGCGATCCAAGACCACGAATCTTGGATCGCCATCGCAATGAGGGTGCCGCAGGCGATAACGAACAGACACGGCCCCGCCAATAAACCAAAGAAGACGACAAATAGGGGATGTTTGATCCATCGTCGTTCGCCGCCAAAGATCCCCGTGACGAGAACGGCGGCAAGCGACGACTGCAGCCAGAGCTCGTTTTGGCGATCGGCGGGCAAGAGGACAGCGATGAGCGCGGCACCTAGATAAGGAATGCGCTCGTCCCAAGCCGAGGGGTTGACATCCCATCCGGGCGGAAACCGTTTTGTCATTTCGCCGTTAAAATCTCCGGATGTTCATGAGCCATTCTCTTGTAGGCGGTCCCAACCACCGCGCCGAAGATCAAATGCATGGCAAGCAAGAGGAAGAACCCGAGATAGCCCAAGCTCAGGGCAAACGGACCCGGCGCGGAGACCGTCGCGGCCATCATCGGGCGCAGGGAGGGCAAAATGCCGATAAAAATTCCGATGGCGATCCAATGGACGACACCAAACGCGGCTCCGATTCGGGCGTTGGCTAAATTCATCCTCCTGAAACCCTCGGCATACAGGAGCGCGAAGATGGCGCTGAACGCGAGATGGAGAACGAGACCCACAATCCAGGAGCCGGGCCCCGACGTTCCGAGCAAAAGCGTTCCGAACGCGCGCTCTAAACTGAAGTTCATGAGGCCCGCGACCCGACAGACCGCCGAGAGAACGGTTATCATCAGTCCCGCGAGAACGCCGGAGAGCATGACGTAAAGGGTGACTTCGCGTCCGTAGGGTAGGGCCGTTGATTCCGTTTGCGACACTGCCATCGTAGAACCTCCTTTGATCTTGCCGCTAGTTTAACCCGCGAATTCGCGGACGATATCGCCAACAATGGTGCAGAAGTTGTGATCATTTCATGAAGGAACTCGATGCCTCCCAGGTGATAAGCTCCCGCTCGAGATCAAGGAGGTTTCTTACCGATGGAAACGGCTGTTTATAGAACGCTCTTTAAAAAAGAATCGCTCGTCAAACTTTGGGGCAAGATCAACGACGATAACGTCTTCAATGGCGCCGCCGCTCTCGCGTATTACTCCCTCTTTTCACTCTTTCCGGCGATGATCTTCCTCCTTTCTCTACTCCCTTATCTCCCGATAGAGAATCTTCACCAGGCGATCATGGAGTTTCTTGCGCAGATCCTTCCGAGTCAGGTCACAAAGCAAGTGGAAGGTGTGATCGCGGAAGTCACGCTGAACAAGAGAACGGGCCTTCTCTCCATCGGTGCATTGCTCACGCTCTGGGCTGCTTCGAGCGGTGTCTATGCGCTCATGGAACAATTGGATATGACTTACCACGTGAAAGAGCAGCGACCGTTCTGGAAAGCTCGCGGCCTCGCGATGATCTTGACGATTTCTCTCGCCGTTCTCGTCATCGTTTCGTTCGCTCTTATCGTTCTCGGAGGCGTGGTTCAAGGATGGCTCGCGAATTATTTCGGTGAGAATCAACTGATCTTGTTTGCGTTCGCGGCGTTTCGCTGGATCGTCATCTTTACGTTGATGCTGCTCAGTTTCGCGATCACGTATTACTTCGGACCCGACGTGGAACAAAAATTCAAATTCATCACGCCTGGTGCGGTGATCGGAGTTTTAGTTTTGATCGCGGCGGCTTTGACGTTCCGCTTTTACGTTGAGAACTTTGGCGACTATGCGGCCACGTACGGTTCTCTCGGTGCCGTCATCGTCTTAATGCTGTTACTTTACATCGGTGGTTTAGTTGTGCTCACCGGCAGTTCCATCAACGCCATGATCGAACATCAGTCAGCTGAAGGAAAAAATCTGGGCGAGAAGGACGAGCCGCAGGGGCCGCGACCCAAGAAGCCCATGCCGCCCCCAAAAAACGGTCGCAAAGCTCCGGCTCAGTCCGGTGGGTATCCGGAACCTGCAACGTTTCGTACTCGGCAGGAGGGGCAGGGCAGTTCCGTCTTCGGGCTCCTCTTGGGTGTCCTAGCGCTCGGGCTCGCAAGTCGAAAACAGAGCTACCGACCCTGAGGCCGTGAATGTTCAAGCAGGCGACCGTCGAAGACGTTTCGAATCGAAGAATCACACGTCTTCACGGCCGCATTGTCGCCGTGACCCATTATTATCCTCGCTATTTGCAGAAGAAGCTCATCGACGAATATCACAAGAGTCTGGCGCCGACGCGGCAGCTCCTCGAGGAGTTTAAAGCCGCCGAAGAACGGCTCGGCGATCACGACCGTGGTTTTGAGGAAATCGACTACGAGTCAAAGTTCTGGCTGTCGGAGGAAGGTTTCGCCGAGCTTCAACGTCTCTCGATCGAAGCTGAATCAAAAACTGTTTATCTCGTTTGCCATTGCTCGGTGGGGCAAAGATGCCATCGCGAAGTCCTGATGGTCCTCGCGTCGACTCTTTATCAAGCGCCAATCGGAAAACTCTCATTTAGTTGGGAGAAATTCCGGGCGCGACTGTTAGAGAGGGCACCCTGAGGTACCCTCTTACGTGCGCTATAAGGATGCAATTATGTCGCTGGGAAGCGATCCATGTCTTCAGGCGCCATCGGGATCTCGTGTGCGCGCGAGCGTGAAGTCACGCCCGAGTCGTCCGCGACCGCGCTAGGTGCCACTGCATTAATCTTTTCACGCGCTGTGCGAACGAGGTCCGTTCCGCGGCTGATCAGCGGTCGAACTGTTCCTCCGTTACGACGGTAAAAGTAGAAGGCCGCGAGGCCGCCGAGAACGAATAAGCTTCCGATCATGGAACTGCGATTACGAGCGATGGTTTTCATCTTTTCTCCTTTAAGGTGCGGGCGGAACTTCGATATCAAACGGCGAGCGGTGGTCGACGGGCTCCGCCTGGCCCGTGGCGACCGCGCGCTGAAATCCTGAACGAGAGCGAACGAAAAACGTGACCAGAAACGTAACCAGTGCGCCGAATCCGATGGCAGCGGTGAAAGGCAATAGACTCTCCACCGCTTTTTGTCTGCGAACGTTTGAAAGACTCATCCTGCGATGCCCTCCTGATTAGATGAAACCTTAGTTCGCGTGGGTAATCTCGGCGCGCCGGTGAAAGTCTTGCGAAATCTTGTTCACGTTTGCGTATAGTTCATACTTTGCTCACGCCCGCTTGATGAAAGGTCTTCCCCCGAGACCTGAGAATCGAAAGACTAATAAAGGAGATGCCGAGATGATTTTTCGTGATCGCGATCAAGCCGCCCGCCTCCTGGAAGAGAAGCTGAGTGATTTTCGTGGCCAGAAACCACTCGTGCTCGGGGTCCCTCGCGGGGCCGTACCCATGGCTCGAATCATTGCCGACGCACTCGACGGTGAACTCGACATCATTCTCGTTCATAAGTTTTCTCTTCCCGATCAGCCAGAATACGCAATGGGCGCCGTCTCGGAAGACGGAGATGTGTATCTCGGAATAGGCGCCGAAAGGATGAAACTCGACGAGAGTCAGGTGGCGGATGCCGCGGCTCACGAAATCGACCGTCTGCAAGCAAAACGAAGGTTATTTACCCCAAAGAAAACGGACAAGGTCGACGTTCGCGGGCGGGTCGTCATTCTCGTCGATGATGGGATCGCCACGGGCGCGACGATGATTGCGGCCGTGAGAAGCGTGAAGGACGGTGGAGCTGGCCGAGTCATCGTCGCCTCTCCAGTTGTGAGCAGTCAGGCTGTCGCGCGTATCGAGATGGAGGGAGCCGAGGTACGCTCGGTCCTCGTTCCCGAAAATTTCTTCGCCGTCTCGCAGTTCTATGAAGATTTTGAACAAGTCGAAGACTACGAGGTTGTTCAGGTTCTCACCGGGAGCCGGCCGGAAATTTCGATTCGCCAGGACGGCCTTGAGCTGAAGGGGCTTCTCGTTGTCCCGGATCTACCAAAGGGTATTGTCGTTTTCGCCCACGGAAGCGGTAGCGGTCGACACAGTCCGCGGAATCAATTCGTCGCCCGCATTCTTCAGCGTGCCGGATTCGCAACTCTCCTGGCGGATCTCATCAGTGAGTCCGAGTCGGAAACTCGTGAGCGTGTCTTCGACATCGATTTTTTGTCGAGGCGCCTTCTTACGATCATCCACTGGGTCAAAGAGGATCCGCAGCTGATGCGTCTTCCGCTTTGCCTCTTCGGCGCCAGCACGGGCGCCGCGGCGGCCATCAAATCCGCAATGAAGATGAATGAAGGCGAGGTGAGCGCGATCGTGAGCCGCGGCGGCCGACCGGACCTCGCGTGGGAATGTCTGCCACTCATGGTGGCTCCGAGTCTCTTGATCGTTGGTGAACTCGATCAGCCGGTCCTCGCTCAGACGAGGGAAGCCTTTATGCAAATGAACTGCGAGAAGGATCTCGTGGTGATTCCGGGCGCGGGCCATTTGTTCGAGGAACCGGGTGCTCTCGAGAAGGTCGCCGTCGCCGCCGAGACTTGGTTCTCGAAACATTTGGCGGCGATTTCGCGAAGACAAGAGCGTCAGCGGCCGAGAGTCTGATCGCTAGCCAACACGATGTTGGTTGGAGGGCGGCGATGGAACTTCTGTTTCACCCAGGTCTCGATCATCCGGCACAGGACTTCTTCTTTGACGGGTTTGGCGAGGAAGTCATCCATTCCCGCCTCTCGGCAGCGTTTGCGATCACTCTCGAGAGCATTGGCTGTCATCGCGATCACGACCGATTTTCGCTCGCAGAGTGCCTGCAAGCGGCGGATCTCGCCCGTCATGCAGAACCCATCCATCTCAGGCATCTGACAATCGGTGAGAACGATGTCGAGATGGTTCTTTCCGAGGAGATCCAAGAGTTCGAGACCATTTCGCGCGGTGACGGGTTGTAAGCCCATCCGCTTGAGTTGCGCGACCGCGATCATCTGGTTGACGAGATTATCCTCGACAACCGCGATCTGAATCGGGCCGTGGACTTCGAGCGCGCTTGCCAGGCTTCGATGCGCATCTCTGATTTTCTCGAGCTCCGCCGAAGCGGCATTTGCCGCCGCTCCCGCATTCGCGAAAGGAATCTCGAACCAGAAGGTTGATCCCTTGCCGACTTCGCTCACGACGCCCATCTCACCACCCATGAGAGCCGTGAGCTGATTCGAGATCGCAAGGCCCAGCCCGGTTCCTCCGTATCGTCGTGCGGTCGAGGCGTCAGCTTGCGTGAACGGAGTGAAGAGCTTTTGCTGGATCTCGGGTGAAATTCCGATGCCTTGGTCACGCACTTCAAATCGAAGGCGGTGGGCCTGAGTTTTCGAATCGGCTCTCTTCACGGAGAGAACCACGCGTCCTTTTGATGAGAACTTGATCGCGTTTCCGATTAAATTCGTCAGGATTTGACGAACGCGACCTGCATCACCGTTTAAGTTTGTGGTCACCTCGGCAGCAATCCAAAAATCAACCGCAAGCCCTTTTGCGTGAGCGATCGGGGAGAGCAGCTCGATGACATTCTCGATGAGCGCTTCCAAGTCAAAGTCCGCGGTTTCAATCAAAACGCGGCCCGCCTCAAGTTTTGAAAAATCCAAGATGTCATTGATGATCGTGAGGAGCGAATCCCCGCTGGCGGTGATGGTCTCGACGTAGCTATACTGCTCGCTCGAGAGGGGCGTCATCTTTAGAAGTTCCGCGATTCCCAGCACTCCATTCATTGGCGTACGAATTTCGTGGCTCATGTTCGCGAGGAAGGCCGACTTCGCGCGGTTGGCCGCGAGCGCCGCCTCTCGCGCCGAGATGAGCTCCTCCTGGACGCGCTTCATCTCGGTGATGTCGTGAGCGGCCACGTGCATCCGATCTTCCGATGAATGTAAATTCAGAACGCACCAACGTTCGGATCCATCTTGACAGCGAAGGCGAGCCTCCCGCGTGAGATTGACTCCGGCTCCTAAGTCTTCGAGTGAGATGACTTCGCCCTCCGCGAGTAAGTCATGGATTCGCATTTGTGCAAGATCGTCGGAGCTATAACCCAAGCTCGCCACAACCGCGCGGTTGTATCTTAAGAGCCTTCCGTCTCGCGCAACGATGAAGAAGAGATCCTTCGAAGCACTAAAGAACTGCAGGTATTCTTTCACGACCTTTTTCTTCTCCTCGGTCAGACGGAAAGCGAACCGAAGTGAGCCGAAGCCAAGAAGAACCGCGATGATACCGATACCGCAGATCAAGTACTCGACCCGCGCACGCGCGAGATCCTCCGCCGCCGAACGACTTTGTAAGAGCGAATGTTCCTCGCTATCGATCTCGCGCACGAGCGTCGTGATTGCGCCGGCGACTTCAAGTTCTGTAGGTACCGAGGCCTTCTTGAGCTTCACGCACTCGCGTGCGATCCTCGCTCGTTCATCGATCAAAAGCCGTACCTTCTCGATGCGGATTTGTTGAAGCGGATTATCCTCCGTGAGATCCGCAAGCCGATCGAGCAGAGCCGGGAAGCGTGCGATACTCTTTTCCATCTGCCTCGCGAATTGCGGATCGTAGGTGAGCAGGTATTTTCTCTCAGACGCTTCCATGGAATGGAGTCCGCGAACAAGATCCATGCTCGACTCGAGCACCTCGTTGGTATGCCCGACCCAGCCGGCGAGCTCGGATGCATCCCTGAGCGCTACCATCGCGAGGATCGGCAGCGAGATGACCATGAGGAGCGCCGATCCAAACGCGACCTTCACCCCAAAATTCCAAGACGACTTATCCAACTGAGCTGTCTGCATTACCGTCTAGGTTAAATGTAATGCGCCGGAATACCTCGCTAATTTTAGATTCAGAGTTCGAGACTGGACAAATGTCAGAAACCTACGAAACCACCACTTGTACTCGAGATGCTGATACTTTGAGCGAAATACCTTCGGAAACCCTCATGACCCTTCAGTTTTTTGAATTTTGTTGAAGAACAGGGGTTGACGGAAGGGGTGGGCACCTATACTTTCACTGAACTCCTGATACTTCATTCTTGAGTTCACAAATTCAAGAACGTGTCTCTTGTCGCGGGGTGGAGC
>SXSP01000101.1 GCA_005792225.1 Bdellovibrionales bacterium
CTCGAAGCGTCGGGTCTTCGCGAAGGCATTGAATACGTCAAACAACAATCGTTCGTTGACTCGGAAGGTGAGCGTTTCCGACCCGATATCATCATCCGCTTGCCTGACGACAAACAGATCATCATTGATTCAAAGGTGTCGTTGACCGCTTACGAGATGCACTGCCGAGCGGAGGGACAGGCGGACCGCGAACGTCATCTTCGTTCGCACTTGGACTCTCTCATGGGTCACGTCGGTGATCTTTCGGATAAGCACTATCCGAAACTGAAGGGGCTGAAGACGCCGGAGTTTGTCTTCCTCTTTACGCCAATCGAGCCGGCGTACCTGCTTGCGATGCGGCACGATCCCGAGCTCGCAACGCGCGCTTGGAATCGGGGAGTTGCCATCGTCACTTCGACGACGCTCTTCACCTCGCTTAAGACCGTCGCAAGCATTTGGCGGCTCGAACATCAAAACCGCAACGCGCAGGAAATTGCACAAGAGGCTGCGAAGCTGTACGACAAGTTTGTTGGGTTTCATGACGACTTCGAAAAAATCGGGCGCGTCTTCGAAACCGGGCTCAGTCAGTACGAGGAAGCGCGACGCAAGCTTCGCGATGGACCCGGTAACGTGTTCCGCAAGATTGAACTCTTGCGTGAACTCGGTGCCGCTCCCAATAAGCGGATCAAGCCCGAGCTTCTCGAGTCACGAGCCACAACCAGAACCAGAAAGTGAAGATCAAAGATGGAGCCGCAAGGATTTTTTCCACCGATCGAGCCGCATCGTTCGTTTTATTTTCGGGTTTCCGACCTGCACGAGTTGTACGTCGAGGAGTGCGGAAATCCGAACGGGCAGCCGGTGCTCTTTCTTCACGGGGGGCCCGGAGCTGGCATCACCTCCATGCACCGTCGTCTCTTTGATCCCAAACATTTTCGAATCGTACTCTTTGACCAGCGAGGTGCCGGAAAAAGTCGGCCCCACGCGGAACTTCGAGAGAACACGACCTGGGATCTCGTGAGCGACATCGAAAAGATTCGTCATCACCTCGGAATTCAAAAGTGGATGGTTTTCGGCGGCTCATGGGGAAGCACTTTGTCTCTGGCCTACGCGCAAGCTCATCCCGAAGCCGTGAGTCACCTTGTCTTGCGGGGGATTTTTCTCTGTCGGCACGAGGAGATTCAGTGGTTCTACCAATACGGCGCTCACCAAATCTTTCCAGACGTTTGGCAAAAATATTTGGAGCCAATCCCCGAGGCTGAGCGCGGAGATCTCGTGAAAGCGTTTTACAAACGCCTCACCTCCGATGACCCACGAACGAGAATCGAAGCGGCGAAGGCGTGGAGTGGATGGGAGGGTGCGACCGTGCATCTTCTCCCGGACGAGTCGACGTATCTGCGATTTACCGCCGATGAGATGGCGGTCGCGGTTGCGCGAATCGAATGTCATTACTTTATGCACAATTGCTGGTTCAGAAACGAAAATCAATTACTCGAGGACGTCGGTCGCATCCGACACATTCCCGCCGTGATCGTGCACGGGCGTTACGATGTGATTTGCCCGATTAAAAACGCATTTGATTTACATGCCGTGTGGCCCGAAGCCGATTTTAAGATCGTGCCCGATGCGGGGCACGGATTCGACGAGCCAGGAATTCTTCGGGAATTGGTATCGGCGGTTGAACGCTTTAAAGTCCGCTCCTAGACCGACTCCGAAGTGCGGAGCCGGGCCAGCTCAATTTTGATCGACGGTCTTCGTAGGCGCTTCGCGTTCACTTGAGCCGACGGTAGCGTCGCTCGAAGCCTTCTTCGGAACGAAGTTTCCGCAAGCCGCAGCCGCCAGAAGCGCGATGAGATAAACGAATAAAATTTGGAACACCTTCCGCATGTCGATGGCTCGTCTCATCTGGTGGCTCTCCTACACGGCAGAGTCAGTTCAAAGCGCGTGCCAGAACCCGAGAGCTTAAAATAAGTAAAAACCGATCGAAAACAAGTAGATAAAGCGAGCTTGCCGGTCGCCGGGGAGGGCTTGGCGGGGCCCGGGCCGAAGATTGTTCCGCAGCCGTTATTTTTTAGAGGTTGCCAAGTAATCGGGTCATATGGCCCCTCGCCATTCAAACTTTCAACATATACGCCGCCGCCGATTGAATGGCTCGATCTCGGTACGAGATACTCCGGAGCGGAATTGAAATCAAAAGGAGTCAAGCATGACGGATACGAAAACGAGTTCGAAGAGCGGTGAGAGCAAGTCGGAAGACGTCGCTAAACTTGCCGAGATGATCAAAGGAATCAAGATCGCGATGCTCACGACCGTAGATCCAGACGGAGCCCTTCGGAGTCGCCCGATGGCGACGCAAGAGGCAGAGTTCAACGGTCAACTTTGGTTCTTTACGCGCGAACATTCCGGAAAAGTTCAGTCGATTCAAAACGACCAACACGTGAATGTTTGTTACTCGGATGTCGACAGCCAACGTTACATCTCGGTGGCCGGCCGTGGTTCGCTGGTGACAGACCGCGAGACTTTGGAGAAGTACTGGAATCCCGCAGTGAAAGCTTGGTTCCCGGAAGGTCTCGAGGATCCCGAACTCGCGCTCATTCGCGTTGACGTCGAGAGCGCCGAAATCTGGGATTCGCCCCCGGGCCTCTTCGTACGCCTCGCGGGCTTCGCGGAAGCGATCGTTACGGGTCAACCGTATGATCAAATTCACGGAAATCACAACCAGCGCATGGATCTTGATACGCACCACTAAACTTGACCCCCACATCACCCGTCTCGGATCGAGACGGGTGGGGTGCGCTCACGCAATCTTGATATGATTTCTTCATCGATCTCTCGCCGAGACGCAAGTCTGATCCCGAAACTCCGAAGAGTGAGTACAGGAAGGGAGAGTCGAGCATGGTTTACAAGATCATCAAAGCGCCATTGATCGTCGATCCCGACGTGGAGTTTTTGAAGTCGCTTCAGAACGATCCGCTCGCAACCCAAAATCATCCGATGTTCGCGAGCGACGTTCAAAGCGCCGTCGCCTTGATGAAGAGCGAAGGAAGTTGGATCTCGAGCCTCGTCCTCAGTCCCGCGCTGGGCCCCGACGCGGTTGCCGAAATCATTCGGTTGTCATTCGAGCTCGTCTTTGGAGCGCCCATCTTCTTTCTCTGCGAACCGGCTAAAACCAAAAAAGATAATGAATCGCGCGCCATGATCACCCAGCAAGTTCTGGAAAAACCCATGACGTACGCGCAGATTGTTGAATGGGTAAAGACCTCAGCGGAAAAAAATAAGAAGCCTCGGACTCCCCGAGAAAAAGCTCGTGTGAGGAGCACGGCGAATGACGAGGATTTCTCCGCCGTGACCGCGAAGAGCGCGCAACTCGCGGCCAGGGCGGCGCGAAGCCGCTCGGGCGAAAACCAGGATGGAAACAGGTAGACGATCACGGCCCCGAGCGTCATGCCGAACATGGCGACCGAGACGGCGACGAAGGCGAGGTGATACCAAAGCGTGACGCTGAAGATCC
>SXSP01000102.1 GCA_005792225.1 Bdellovibrionales bacterium
AATCCGCACTGCGTATCTTGGATTCCTCTCACGCCGAAGATCTGCACGAACCGGTTAAAACCTCGACCTAGATTGCGACGAATCCAAGTCTGTTTTTTGACGATCTTGCTTTGCGCTTCCGCGCGAGAGCCGATGATCACGTCGGTTTCGGGATGTTGCTGGAAGTGAGCGAGAAACGTGATGACTTCCGCGAGCGGGGTTGAAAGATCGGCGTCCATGAAGATAACGAAATCGCCGCGTGCGCGAAGCATTCCGCACTTGACCGCGTATCCCTTCCCCTTGTGAACCTCGTTGTCGATAACTTGGATGCGATCATCGCCTTGCGCGGCGGCGCGACCGAGTTCGACGGTGCGGTCTTTCGACTTCTCGACCATGACCAAGACTTCCATCGGCATCTGCGGAAAGAATGAGCGAATATCGCGAATCGAAGCGGGCAGACGTCTCTCTTCGTTGTATGCTGGTACAACTAAAGTAAATGGAACTTGGCCAGACGAGTGTTCACGTGACATGACTTTAATGTCGCCCGATTTTAGAATCATGTCCATGAAAGGATGGGGAGAATGAGTCTTTGGACTAACGGTTGGGCCCGTCACCTCACAAAACAAAATTTGATTCTCGCGTTCATCGTGCTCGCCGCGTTCATCGTGCGGATTTGGTCGCTCGAAATGAAGCCGCCGCACTTCGACGAAGGTATAAATGGTCACTTCGTGATGCAGATGTGGAAGGACGGCTTCTACCGCTACGATCCCACCAATTTTCACGGACCGCTCTATTTTTACTTTTTGCAGATGAGCGAGGTGATCTTCGGTCGCGGCATCTTTGGTTTTCGGTTCGTGACGCTCCTGTTCTCGGTCGGAACGGTCCTCGTCGTGGGTTTGCACAAACGCTTTTTCGGAAACGCGGCGTTGTGGGCGGCGGCCATGCTGGCCTTCGGTCCAGCTTCGGTCTTTTACGCGCGTTACGCCATTCACGAGTGGTTGTTTATCTTACTTCAGGTGATCTTCGTTTACGGGTTCTACCTTTACCGTGAAGAGAAGTCGCGACTGGCGGTCACCTGCATGGTGGCGGGATTTCTAGGAACATTCGCCGTAAAAGAAACTTTCTTCGTCTTCTTTGGAACTTGGCTCATCGCCATTTACGTTGAGCGTTTTACGAACCGACTCTGGCCCGCCGACAAGCCGGTGGCGAGCAGTCAGAAGCTGTCGCGAAAAGAGCGCAAGGCGCTCGAAAAAGAACAGGTTGTTTCGACGAGTGCGCCCCTCGATCCCGCGCGGAAGGCCGATTTTTTCGCGATCACCGCGATCGGCGTCATGATCGTTCTCGCTTTATTTTCGGGATTCTTCGTGCACATGGAGGGCATCCTCGACATGTTCCGGGCATTCATGTTCTGGACGAAGACGGGAACGGCCGCGAGCGGTCACGAGAAGCCCTTCGTTTATTGGATCGAGCTTCTCTGGCGCTACGAGTGGCCCGGCCTTTTGGCGCTCGCGCTCTCGCCAATTATTTACTTCAATGTGAGCCGGCCTGCGCGCGTGATGGTCGTGACATCGTTCGGAACGTGGCTCGCTTACAGCCTCAGTCCTTATAAAACCCCGTGGTTGATCTTGAACATCCTCTGGCCACTCGCCTTTACTTTGGGATTCGCGGTCGAGGTCGCGAAAAAATTCGCCGAGAAGTTCGCGATCAAGCCGCTCGCGGCCGCGATGCAAATCGTGATTCTCTTCACGCTCGCGACGGCGGCCCAAATCATGCTCCGCCTGAACTTCGTTGATTTCGTGAACCCGAAAGAAGCGTACGTTTATGTGCAATCCACCATGCAATTCAAGAACGCCATGGATTGGATTAACGCCCGCGTGAAGCAGCGGCCCGAGGATCTCAACATGAAGCTCCTCGTGCTCAACAAAGACACTTGGCCGATGCCCTGGCTCCTGGGCGGCTTCCCGAATCTCAATTGGGGAAAACCGGAAGATGCCGACCTCACCAACGCAAGTGTCATCCTCATCGATGCTTCCATGCGCGAGACGCTCGAGAAGCGACTGACGGGAAAATACTGGGTGCAACCGTTTCATATCCGCGATGCTTACGACGAGGGCTGGGCGTATTTCGAGTTTCATCAGTTCCAAGGTATTTTGCCTTCGAATAGCCCGATCTTCGATTCGGCGACAAAGAAAGAAGGGGGACAAGGATGATTCTCCTCGGCTGGCTTCTTCACGCATTCTATGCGACCGCGATCGCGTATCTTCTCTCACTCGCCTTCGGTGGACTTGCCGACTGGATCTCGGTGGCGGCGCTCATCGGGGGAACCGCGCTCGCGGTCAAACACGCACGCGCTTTCTCGAGTTCACATAGAGAACTCACTTGGAACTCGTTCTCTCAAGGCGGAACGGGAATCATGGAAGTTGTCCTCTTCACCTTCCTGATGTTCGCGGGCCTCCGGCATTTTATTTGGCTGTTCTACCGGGTCGATCACGGCTGGTCGACGCTCGGGATTAATAACTTCGGCGATCTGCCCCTTCACATCACCTACATCCGCGCGCTGGCGAACGGAATTTCATTTCCACCGCACAATCCGGATTTCGCCTCGAAAATTTTGCTCTACCCCTTCGGCCCTGATCTCTACAACGCTCTCTGGGAATCCGTGGGCGTGAGACTTCCCACGCATCTCACCCTCACCGGCATCTTCGCCCTTTGCATTTCTCTCGTTTTCTTGAGGGCGTACGCGAGCTGGTGGGGAGTGGGGGCTTTCTTTTTAAGCGGAGGATTCGCGGGCTGGAATGTTCTCGCGCGCGCTCCGCTTGAAAATTCGCACCAAAACGTCGAGTGGAAAAATCTCTTGCTCGCGGTCTTTATCACGCAACGTGGAATTTTGTTTGCTCTTCCCGCGGGACTCTTTCTCTTGAACTGCGTGCGGAAACATTTCTCGGGCGAGAAAGTCCTCACCAAGAGCCAGATGACGATCTTGGGCCTCGTTTGGGCGATCTTACCTCTTTTTCACTTGCACACGTTCGTCGCGATCAGCTTGATCATGGCCGGTTGCGCCTTCGCTTACCGGGGCATTCAGGGCGTCAAAGGACTTCTGACTTCACGAATGGCGATGATCGCTTACTTGCCGGCGACCCTTCAGGTCCTGGCTTCGACTGAGTTCTTGAAGAAGGCGAGCGTTGTCTCCGTCAGTTGGGGATGGATGGCGCCGCAAGGAAAATTCTTCGAGTTCATGATCTATAACTTCGGTCTCTGGCTTCTGCTCCCCGCCGTTCTCGCGGTTGGAATCTTGTTCCGCAAGACTGACGATAAGCGAGCTCTCTGGATTGAGTGGGGCGTTTACACGTTTCTCTTCGTTCTCTTCTTCAACGTGATGCTCGCGCCCTGGGCTTGGGATAATATCAAAGTTTTGATTTGGCCTTATTTGGGATTCGCGAGACTCGGTTGCGTGGTGCTGGAGCCTTATATCGAGCGCTTCGGTGGGGGAGTGGCGAGAGCCGCCGTTGCGTTTGCTCTCTTTCTCTCTGGATTTTCGGTGGTTCTCTGGTCAGTGAGCGCACCCAATCGCACGGCTGCGCAAATTTATCACGTGAGCGAACTCGCGAAAGCCGAGGGAGCTTTGGCGGATGTTCCGAAACCTGCGGTGTTCGCGGCAGCCACGACGCATGATCATGTGTTAACTTACTTTGGCCGAATGCGGGTTGTGGGTTATGAAGGAAGAATCTGGACTCACGGAATCGATCCGAAAGACGTGATCTCCAAATTAAAGAGCCTCATGCAGGGCGAGGGAGATTGGCTCAAGACCGCGCATGAACTCGGCGTTGAATACATCTACTGGGGACCCCAAGAGGCGGCCCTTTACGGCGCGGATCCCAAACCCTGGATGACAACTCTTAAGAATGTCTCGCGGGTTCCCGATCACGCCATCTACTTAGTGAAGTGAGGATTCGAGGATGTCACGAAGAGGTGATTTAGCATTGGTCTTGGCGCTCTTGTCGTCTCCGGTCGCGCACGCGAATCTAGAATCGCTCACGCTCTCGAGCGACGACAAGATTCCGTCCCTTCGTGTTTACGATGCCATCCCGAAATCGCAGAAAGAAAAGAATCCAACTGTTCTTCAGCTCGCCGCCGTCAAAGCCGCGCAGATGGAAGGAAACTACGAATCATGCGTGTCGAAGGCAAATAGCGTTCGCGGAAGTGCGAAGAGCCTTCAGAGTTGGCTCGCCGTCACCGAAATCGACTGTGCGACTAAGGCCAAGAAGACAACCGCCAACGCGAACAAATTGGCGCAAGCGCTCACGCGGGCGAGCGGAAATTCTTCGTGGCTTCTCAAGGGTCCGCAAGCTTCGCTCCTTCGCGGAGCAATGATCGAAGGTTATCTCACGCTCATCGAACAAGATGTAAAATCAAACCGCGCTCGTGCATGGAAATCGATTGACGCTATCCAAGAACTCCTCGCTTACTCCGACAAGACGGAACGAGCTCGGCTGTGGCGCCTGGCGGGCGACCTCGCATTTTTACAGCAAAAGAGTGAGGCGGCTCGCGATTTCATGAGACGAAGCCTCGGTGAACAAGACTCAGATGAAACTCGCCAGCGCCTCGCCTCGATTGAAAATGCCATCGGGACGCCAAAAGCGGCGACCCCGGCCCCGAAGCCCTCCGACGCCCCGGCGCCGGTGGCCGAAGCTTCGAAAGATGAACTTGAACTCGTCGATCGCGTGACGCTCGCGATGAAGCAAGGGGAGCTCGTCCCCGCCGTCGAAGATTCACTTAAGATCATCAACAACTATCCCGGGAGCCACCGCGCCAAGTGGGCGGCTGATCGCGCACTTGATGCTTACTTGAGCATGATCGATAAGACGGATTCGAAGTACATCATGCTTCGCGAACGCATTTTAAAGCTCATGGAAAAAGGCGATGCCGATCGCATGAGTGAGTGGGCGCGCTCCATGTATGGTCGAGGGCAATACGCCGATTCATACACGCTCGCCAAACGCGCCCTCGGTCATCTCACCGGAGCCCGTCGCACACCCATTTTGGATTTGGCGGCAAAGGCGGCACTCGGTTCTGATCAATTCTCCGAAGCTCGTGATTACAGCACGGAGCTCGTCAACAATCATGCGGGCACGAAAGAATCGCGCGAGGCGATGGTTCGATTAGGCCTTCTGAATTATCGATCCAAGCAGTATCCCGAAGCGCTCGCCAATTTTGAGCGCGTGACAGCATTACCGAACAACGAAACTCTCGAACTCTTAGCCCGCTACTGGAGTTGGCGTTCACTGCAAAAGATGAACTCCGATCGAGCAGCCGCCGCGGCCGACGAACTCATGAAGCGTTTTCCCTTCAGCTATTACGGTCTGCGAGCACGCTACGAGCTCGCCTCCGGAACTCTTGAATGGAAAGTCGATACGAAGAAAAAAACCGAAAGTAAAATCTGGCTGACGTCGGCCGAGCGTCTCGCATGGGAGCGGACGCAACTTCTTCTCCGCGCCGGATGGCTCGAGGAAGCCCAAGCTGAACTCCGCCTTTTGCCCGCGCCGATGAAAGCCGACGACAAGGCCGTACGCGCACTCTTGTGGGCGGCGGCAGGGCAGTACCAAACGGCATCGAAGCTCGTGAACGAAGCCTGGGATGAAAAGGGTGAGCTCCGCAATATGCCGTTCGTTGCGGCCGCGATTCCGTCGGAGTTCGACAACTGGATCACCGAACAAGAAAAAGAGAGAAGCCTCGATCGTTACCTCGTGAAGAGTCTGATCAAGCAAGAGTCGAGCTACAACGCTCGCGCGATCAGTTCGTCGAACGCGCTCGGCCTCATGCAAGTCATTCCGCCGACGGCAAAAGAG
>SXSP01000103.1 GCA_005792225.1 Bdellovibrionales bacterium
GCCCCACGCGGCCTGGATTCATCAGAAAAGGATCCGAAATGGAGGCACGCGAGGCCTCAATGGTCGTCGCCGTCGTCACGACACTCGTTCGTGGATCGATGAAGCTTTCGGGAAACTGCGCGCGAATCGGAGATCGTACCCCGCGGAGGACCGTCGCCGTATCGGGATCCGTGAAGAAAACCGTACGGAAGAGCGACTGGCCCGTCATCGCCATTCCCGCATCCGATGCGCCGAACCGTGCTCGAGCCGCGAGGATCACGATCCGAGGAGATCCTTCAGCGGTGCTGAATTTCTCACGCGGAAGAATGCGACCCACGCGCTCTGGAACAGACAAAACGTTTCCGCTAAAGAGCTGGGGGAGAATTCCCGGGTTCGCCTCGGCTTCGTTAAACTTCGACATCATCGTGAGCGCGAAAGGCGTTTCGATTCGCACGACGTTCATCAAAAAGTCGTGAAAACGGGGTGAGCGCGCGAAGTCGATGCGTGAATCGGGATTGCGAAACGAGTTCGCGATGGCGGCGCCCATCGATGATCCGCAGACGGCGATGATGACGTCGGGTTGAAAGCCAGCCGCTTCCGCTCCGTTGATGATCCCGATCGAAACACCGGGCGTGATACCTCCCCCGGAGAGGATCAAGGCGCGCTTAAACTTTTTCTGTGGAACCGCGGCATGGGTTGTAAGCCCGACCGCGAGGACGAGGAGAACGGCAAATAAAAGCTTCATAGATCGGCGCTTGTATCCCGCTTTCAGGGCGGGAACAAACGTTCCGTGCGAACTCGAAACAAATGGAAAGATTTAGCGTCGGGCGCGTGCGGCCTGGAAGGCTCTTTGGTAGCCGAACTCGTACTGTTCGCGGACCCGCTCCGCGAATTCATCGTGGGATTCGGGAATGTTATTCACCATCACGAACGCAAGCGGAGAGGGATCGAACGCGAGGTTCGTCATGCCGGTCACGTTGATCCAGTGCACGCCACGCTGGCCCGCCGCCAGATCCGAGCGACGTTGTTGATCGAAGCCGAATGAGCTCTTAATCGCTAAATTCTCGTAGTGATCGTAAGTGACCGAGGGATAAGTGACGAGAACCTCATCCGCGATGGCCTTAGCCGTTTCGATCGGGAAGAGATCAACGGCGCCGGTGAAGTAATAGTTATTTCCGATACGGCCCGGGTTGACGAAGAAGGGATCCGAAATCGTCGCGCGCGTCGCCTGGCTTACGGTCGCATTTGTTACGACGTCGGTTTGCGGATCGACGTGACTGCGCGGAAAGAGTTTTCGCGTCGTCGAAGGAAGCCCTTTAAGAGACTTTGCCGTATCGGCATCCGTGAAATAAACGGTTTTAAACATCGGTCTCGCGCCGATCGTCCGTCCGCTCGCTGAGGAATTAAAGTTCGCCCTCGCGCCTAAAATTACGAGGCGCGGGCGGCCCGGCGAACTAGCGAAACTCTCGCGCGGGAGAACTCGACCGAGATCATCGGGGATATTTAAGATATTTCCGCTAAACAAATTCGGGAGAACTCCCGGCTGGGATTCCGCGAGATCGAGCTTCGTCTTCAAATCAAAGGCGATCGGCGTTTCGATTTGTACGAGATTCGTTAATTTGCGGTGGTACTGCTCCGAACGCAAATAAGCGAGTCTCTCGCGTTCCGTCGGATAAGCATGCGCGATAACGGCTCCGAGTGATCCACCGCATGTCGCGATGATCACGTCAGGTTGAAAGCCGCCCGCCTCGGCCCCGGCGATGAGGCCCAACGAAACTCCGGGCGTGATTCCGCCCCCTGCAATCACGAGGGCGCGCTTGAATTTTTTGGGCGCGGCCGAAGCCGGTGCGGTAAAGGCGAAAAGAGCGAGGGCGAGCACCACGAGTTTCATGACAGGCCACGGGAGCAAACCCCGGGCCCAATCATCATGGCCTAAAACGGAATTGAGGAGCCGGAAGGCGCATAAACGCCGGCAAAGACGCCAAAATTTGCCCAGTGACGATCAGTGTTGAGTACGAACGACGCCCTTGTACATGTAGGCGATTCCGAGCGAGAGCGTGCGGAACTCGCACGATTCGAACTGGCCCGTTTGCATCATCATTTCGACAAATTCCTCGCGGCACGGGAACTTCGCCGATGAGTTTTGCAGATATTCGTAGGCTTGAGGACGACCCGTGATCCAGCCGCCGATTTTCGGAAGAACTCGACGAGAATAAAAATCGAAAGCCTGCTGAACACCCGGGATATTCGGTTGACCGAATTCAAGAACCATCACGACGCCACCGGGGCGAACGACCCGGGCGAGCTCCGAGAGGCCTTTCACCGGATCCTGGACGTTGCGGATACCGAACGAAATGCTCGAGACGTCAAACGATGAGTTCTCAAACGGAAGCTTCGTCACGTCGGCCTGCTCGAAATGAATCGCGAGGCCTTGTTTTTCTGCCTTCGCAGGAGCGGGTGCCAGCATCTCTTTACAGAAATCAGTTCCGATGACGTCACCACTCGAACCGACAGCTTTTTTGAACTCGATCGCAAGGTCGCCGGTTCCGGTCGCGCAATCCAGGACACGCTGGCCCGCGCGGGCACCGCTCCACTTCACGACCGACTTTCTCCAGAGATGGTGGATGCCCGCCGAGAGAATGGTGTTCGCGAGATCGTAGCGTCCCGCGATTTCGCCGAACATCGATTGGATGCGTTCGGCCTGGGGGCCGGTCGTGGTGGTAGTCTGGTTCATGCGGTCTCCAAGCTCCGGCCGAGAGCCGTCGCCACTTTTTCAACTTGCGAAACGATGGATCGGAACTGCTCGAAGCTCAATGCCTGGTGCGCATCCGACAAAGCCTCTTTCGGCCGCGGGTGAGTTTCGATGATGAGGCCGTCGCAGCCCGCGCCGATCGCCGCGAGAGACATGGGGCCGATGAGTTCGGGACGTCCCGTTCCGTGCGAGGGATCGACGATTACGGGGAATGAAGAGTGAGCTTTCAAGTAAGCCACCGAATTCAAATCAAGCGTGTTGCGAGTCGTGGGCTCAAAAGTGCGGATGCCGCGCTCGCAGAGGAGCACGCGATCGTTTCCGCCTTTGATGACGTAGTCGGCGGCTTTGATCCATTCGTCGACCGTCGCCGCAAACGCGCGCTTCAACAAAACCGGTTTGTTTAATGCGCCGAGCTCCTTCAGGAGTTCGTAGTTGTACATGTTGCGCGAGCCGACTTGAAACATATCCACCGTCTCGACGAGATCCGAGATCTGACGGGGATCGGTGACTTCCGAGACGAGCGGCATGCCGACTTGTTGTTTGACTTCCTTGATGAAGCCGAACGCCGCCGGCCCGAGACCTTGGAACGAGTCAGCCTGCGTGCGCATTTTGTAAATTCCGCCGCGGAGGACGGCGGCTCCCGCCGACTTCACGGCGAGCGCGGTCTCAGTGAGGACCTCGCGCGATTCAATCGAGCACGGAC
>SXSP01000104.1 GCA_005792225.1 Bdellovibrionales bacterium
GAGAAATCGAGGATGTCGTTCACCAGTGTCAGGAGCGTGTCGGCCGAGCGTCGAATGGAGTCGGAGTACTCACGTTGTTCATTCGAAAGATTTGTGTCGAGGAGAAGACTCGCCATGCCGATGACGCCGTTGATGGGCGTGCGAATCTCGTGACTCATGTTCGCGAGAAACTCGGATTTCGCCTGCGTGGCTTTACTGAGTTGGGCGTTGGAGAGCTCCGCGCGCTCCTTGGCTTGGAGCAACTCGCGGCGCGACTGAACTTGTTCGGTCACGTCACTGATGACGGCCATCAAACCTTGCGCGCGACCATCCTCTTCCACCAGCGGCATGGCGGCGGTGCTGATACGGATGCGGGCTCCGTCTTTTCGCACCCGGTCCGCCTCGAAGAAGTACGGCTCGCGTGTTTTGAGGATGCGATCGATGATGCCTCTCGCTTCGTCGGTTTTTTCCGGAGGAACGAAGGGAAAAAAGTTTCCGAGAGCTTCCTCGGCGGGCCAGCCGAAGATGCGTTCGCAGGCCGGATTCCAAAGTTTGAGTTTGAAGTCGGAACCGAGGACGAGGATCCCAACGGGGCTCTCGCGAATGAGCGTCTGGAGGGTCTTCGTCGTGCTCTTCAGCGTCGCTTCGGCTTTTTTCTTTTCAGAAAGATCACGGATCACGCTCGTGAAGTACATCTTACCGTCTTGATTCCAAGTCGAGAGCGAGAGCTCGATCGGAAACTCCTCGCCCGTTCGACGCAAAGAAACGAGTTCCAATGTCATACCGACGAGTTTCGAAGGCACACCGCCGGCGACCCGTGCGAGTCCCTGTCTGTGCGCTTCGCGAAAACGCTCCGGAATAATCATTCCAAGTGATTGCCCCAGGGCCTCGGCCTCGGAGTACCCGAAGATCCGTTCAGCGGCGCGGTTCCATGCGATGATTCGATTTTCATCATCGGCCGCGATGACCGCGTCGTTTGCCGATTGCAAGAGTGACTTGAATTTCATTTCGGATGCGCGCAACGCCTCTTCCGAATTCTTGCGCGCGGAGATGTCGCGAATCGCCGTGACCCGGGTGCGACGGCCATTTGCCATCGACGTCTTTGCGACGACCTCGATCCCGAATGGCGATCGATCTTTGCGCATTCCCGTGAGCTCAAAAGGCTTCTCGTAGCCCGACTGAACGAACTGGCGTGCGGCTTCTTTCGAATCGGGCGAGATGAAATCGAGGACGTGCATCCCCCGAACTTCCTCCGGGGTGTAACCGAAGAGCCGGCAGAACTCGACGCTACCGTCGATGATAATGCCGTCTTCCGAGATCGCGATCGCCTCATAAGCCGCGTCAAGCAGCTTGCGGAACCGTTCCTCGCTCTCGCGCAATGAAACGATGGCTTGGTTTTTTTCTTCGAGCGCGAGCGTTCGACCGAAGGTCGTGCTCAACAGACCCGACATGAGTTGCAAGACGTCGATGTCATGGTCGGAGAAAAAAGAGGCCACTTTCGACATGACTTTCAAAACGCCGATGTTCTTTTCGCGGTAAACGAGCGGTACGCACACCATTGAACGTGCGCCCACCTTCCGGCAGGCTTCGCGGTCGACGCGGGTGTCGAGTTCGCTATCATCGCAGCGGAGCACCTGGCCCGTTCGCACGCAGAGGCCCGAGAAACTCGAGCCGATTTTCAGACGAAGATTAAGATGCTGAGCGACCGTTCCCGAGGCGGCGGCGTAGACCATCTCCTCGCCATCGGCGAGTTCGATGACGGCGCCGTCAGACGAGGTGACCTCTTGCGTGCGGACGCAGATCAGCTCCATCATGGGAGCCTGCGAAAGTTCCGACGTCGCGATCTCCTGCTGAATGCTGATGATGCGCGAGAGGTTGAGGGGAACGTCAGGTTTCTTCATCCCTCGATTCTATTCGACTCGACGAATGTTGTCGTGCCAAGCCAGGCGGTCTAGACGAAGGCCCAGGACGTCAAGAAACCATTTATTGCTGCTTTCATTCGGTTCCGACTTGCCTCCGTCGCGAACTTGAAGTTTTGATGGGCGCATGCAAACGCTCTCATTCTGCCACATCCGTTTTTCCATCCTCATTGCTTTGATCTGCCTCCTGGTTTCGGGAGCAGCTCCGGCCGACCAAGGCGCTGGCCTTTGGACGCGCGGAAATTTTCAGGGAATGGACTACTGGTTGTACGTCCCCTCGTCTGTGTCGGGGGAGTCGGCGGGCCTGATGGTGAGTCTTCACGGTTGCACGCAGAAAGGCGACGACATGAAGACGCTCGGCAACTGGGTCGCAGCGGCCGAACGAAATAAAATGATCGTGGCGCTGCCGACGGTTCCCGAGGGCGGCGTCGTCATGGGCTGCTGGGATTACTACGGCCCGAATCACACGGAGACAAATCGTTACAACGGCCGCGTGATCGGCCTCACCCAGGCCCTCATGCGGGAGCAGCCGGTGGATGCGGCTCGCGTGTACATTTCGGGTCTGTCGTCGGGTTCCGCGCAGGCGATGATCGTCGGTTGTTTGCGTCCCGATCTCTATGCGGGCGTCGGCCTCAGTGCGGGTCCCGTCGTCGGCTCCGAGATGTCTGATATTTATCAGCCGCGCATCTCCCCCGAAGTGGCGACAGAAACCTGCATTCGGTTGGCCGGCCCAAGAGCTCCGTTTTTTCAAACTCAGCTCGTCTCGATTATCTTCGATGAGCAAGACCGAGTCGTAAACGCCGGCCACTCCCAAATCGCGGCGCAAGTCATGGGCACGATCTACGGCGCGATCAACCGGGCGGAGCTTGATTTGTCGCAACTTGCGGGAAAAAACACTCGTGGCTACGGCGCGATTTTTAGCGATGCCCTCGGTCGTCCCCGGATTTCTTACATTATGAACCAGGGGCTCGGCCATGCCTGGCCTTCAGGGAGTGGTTCGCAAGCTTCCGTTTATTTTCCGAGCTTTCCTTCTGCTTATCCGTCAAACCGCTACATCAACGGCAATAGCATCGACTATCCCCTCTATTTGGGACAATTCTTCAACGCGGCACGCTTGAGATAGGCTGTCTGAAATAGAGGGCGGTCGCTTTGTTCGCCGCCCCACTTGGACCACTCCCTCAATGGGTCGTCGCACCCGCGGGTGGAACGCTCAATTTCAAAACGGCGAAGACCAAATCGCGTGAAGTGATAGGTTTCAGGAGATAATCCTGAAAACCCGCGCCGAGCGCGAGCGTCTGCACCGAACGGTCATCGAACGCGGTGAGAGCGAGAGCCGGGATCGCTTTGAGATCTGCCATCTTCTGTGTGCGCAGCTCGCGCACGAAAGAAATTCCGTCTTGGCCGGGCATTGCGATGTCGCTGATGATCAAGCTCGGTACGGTGTGGGAGAGATAATCCCATGCATCTTGTGCTGATTCCACGGTTTGAACCATGGCGCCCGCACGTTCCAACCAACGGCGAACGACCGCGCGAGTGTCTGGCGCATCCTCGAGGACCAAAATTTTAAATCCCTCCAGAAGCTGTTGGCCAAAGCCGGATCGCTCCTCCTCGAGATTATCTTCCGCGGTTTCGCTCATGTTTTCGGGAACGTGGGTATATTCCATGCGTGTGAGACTCCTCCCTGAAGTTCGCTCTGAGCAAATTACCGCTATGGCGCGGCAAAATTCCTCGCTTCCGCGTTGCGAATTTATGCAGATTCCTCTAAGTCGCCTTTTTTCCCAGTTTTGAAACGAAATTCACCGTTTCTATAACGGTCGGGGAATCCCGCATGGGAGGTTCTCACTATGGTTGGGTGCGCTCGCAGCCAATTGACTCGCGGTTCGAGCCCGAAACCGCCTCCACCGCACGCATGCACCGCACGCGAAGTACAAAGAGGTTCATAGAGTCAGAGGGGAGCGGTTCACCGCTCCCTTTCTTCATCTTAGCCCTGGATGACGACCCAAATAATGTAGATGTGAGTGAGGTGGTGAACCATTTGGTCAAAACCAAAGGTGACCCAATAGGATGTCTTGCGACTGTCGTTAAAGCGACCCAAATAACGGGGACCTGATTTGACCCGATCCATGGCGAAATGAATGACAAAATCGACCGCAGCCAGCCACCACAGAGTTGGCGCGATAAAAAGAACGATCACCAACGTGAACAAAGCGTGAACGCCGCAATGGAGCGAGAGAGGCTTTACGAATTCCCATCCCGGAGAAAATTTGCGGAGCATGTACGGAAATTGAAGCGGAAAATCAGCAACGAAGTGCTTGATCTGAAAAACGATCAGCAAAATAAAGATGAGATGAATCTTGTCGATCGCCATCACGTTGCCTACCAAGCCGCAAATACCTTCTGTTTACATTCTGCTCTCGTTGCCGAGCTGAATAAACTAAAACTGTTGTAAATCCCGGACTTTCGCTCTGCCCTACTTCGTTTTCTTAACCTCGAGCTTGAGTTTTGCCTTATTCGGGTTCGCGTTTTGCTCTTCGATCGACGGGGCACTTCGCACGTCGTACTCTCGCGCCGGATCGATGTAAGCCTCTTTACGCATCATCGCTTGCACGCGGTCGCGGCTTTCGATGTAGGCCTCGCGAAGCTTTTCGCGTTCGCGTGCCTTGGCCAACTCTTGCTGTTAGTGTTCTTTTTCGAGCTTTTCGTAAACGGCATCGAGTGACGGGCGATTTTCTCGTTCACGAACGAATTCCCGGCGCGCGCGCTCGGCCCGCTTTTCCATTTCCTCGCGCTCCGCCTTGATCTCGTCCGCCGCGGCCTCGCGCACTCGAGAGCTCGTTCTGTTGCGCTCGAGATACTTTTCAAAATCGCGCGCGCGTGATTTCGCTTCGTTCAGATCTTGTTGCCATTGGTGTTCTTGCGACGTGATGAAGCCTTCGGCACTTGGCAAGCCAACTGCGAAGATCACGATGCAAATCAAAAAACCAAGTGCTCTCATGAAGATCTCTTCGGCATAATGCGCCCCGTACTCGCCTTGATTTTGGTCCTGAATTCGCCTCAAATAGTCGAGTCGAAAGCTCAAGCCCAATCCTTGAGTCTAGGTGGCCCGCAAACTTGATCAGACTGCGAAAGGATGCCGCAAATGGAGTTCCTCTACGATCTCGGACTCTTCACGGTGAAAGCCATCATCATCGTGGGCGCCGTTACGGCCGTTCTCATACTGCTAGCCCAGCTCTTCTCCCCTGGACGCTCCAGGCAGCATCCGCAGATCGAAGTCGAAAAGCTCAACACGCGCTTTCGGTCCCTTCGCCGTCAGCTTAACCGCCATCTTCTGAGCAAAAAAGGTTTTAAGAATTTGGTGAAGCAGGAGAAGAAGGGCGAGAAAAAATCAAGTGAACCGAAAGAAACGCGGGTCTTCGTTCTTGAATTCCAAGGGGACATTCGTGCTTCGGC
>SXSP01000105.1 GCA_005792225.1 Bdellovibrionales bacterium
CCCCGATGTCATCAAGACGGTCACCCACGAGGAAGTGACTAAAGAAGATCTCGGCGGAGCGAACACGCACGCTCAAAAGTCCGGTGTCGCGCATTTCGCGACGAATGATGATAAACACTGCTTGCTGATGATTCGCGAGCTCTTGAGCTTTCTTCCCAGCAACAATATCGACGATCCGCCGGTTATTCCGACGACCGATCGCCCAGACCGCATCGAAGAGGGTCTTAACACCTTCATCCCGGACAACCCGAAGAAGCCGTACGATATGCACGAGCTCATCAAGATGGTTGTCGACGAGGGCTACTTCCTTGAAGTCCATCAGCACTACGCGAAGAACGTCATCGTCGGCTTCGCGCGCTTCAACGGCCGGAGCGTCGGCATCGTCGCGAACCAGCCGCAAGTTCTCGCGGGCTGCTTGAACATCGATGCTTCAAAAAAGGCCGCCCGCTTCGTTCGCTTCTGTGATGCGTTCAATATTCCCCTCGTGACGTTCGTCGACGTCCCCGGTTTCTTGCCTGGAACGGATCAAGAGTGGAACGCGATCATCACTCATGGCGCGAAGTTGCTGTACGCTTACGCGGAGGCGACCGTTCCTAAAGTGACCATCATTACTCGTAAAGACTACGGTGGTGCATACTGCGTGATGAGCTCAAAGCACTTACGCGGCGACGTCAACCTCGCTTACCCGACCGCCGAAATCGCGGTCATGGGAGCGGACGGCGCGGTCAGCATCATCTTCCGGGATGCGATCAAGAAAGCAGGAAAGCCCGCCGAGGAGCGCGCTCGCCTGACGGCTGACTACGAAGAGAAGTTCGCAAATCCGTACGTAGCGGCCGAACTCGGCTACGTGGATGAAGTGATCGAGCCGGCTCTCACTCGCAAACGCATCATCGACGCTCTCGAGATGCTCAAAAACAAAAAAGACACGAACCCGCCGAAGAAGCACGGAAACATCCCGCTCTAAACAAAAGCGCATTATCCGGCTGACTTCGAGGAGAGAGACTATGTTTAAAAAGGTATTGATCGCCAACCGCGGTGAAATCGCTCTCAGGGTGATCCGCGCTTGCCGCGATCTCGGAATCGCGTCGGTCGCCGTGTACTCGGATGCCGATCGTGACAGTTTGCACGTCGTCCTCGCGGACGAGGCCTACAACATCGGCCCCGCCCCGAGCAAAGACTCATATCTCAACGTCGACAACATCATGGCGGCGATCAAAAAATCGGGAGCCGAGGCGGTCCATCCGGGCTACGGGTTCTTGAGCGAGAACGCGGGCTTCGCTGAGCGCCTCAAAAAAGAAGGCATCACGTTCATCGGACCTACGCCGGAGAACATCCGCGCGATGGGAGATAAACTTTCGGCGATCAAGCTGATGAAAGCGGCCGATGTCCCCACGGTTCCCGGTTCGGGCGGCCCGGTCGATACGATTGAAGATGCTCGTAAGATCGTCGAAAAAATCGGTCTTCCGATCATCATCAAGGCGACGGCCGGTGGCGGCGGAAAAGGAATGCGCGTCGTTTATAAGCTGGAGGAACTCGAGAGCGCCTACCGTGCGGCTCGCTCCGAGGGCTTGAATTATTTCAAAAACGATACCGTCTACATCGAACGCTACGTTCAGAACCCGAAGCACATTGAAGTTCAAGTTTTCGGCGACAAGCATGGAAACGCCGTTCATCTCTACGAGCGCGAGTGCTCGATTCAACGTCGCCACCAGAAGATCATCGAGGAGAGCCCCTCTCCCTCAGTCCCACCGGAAGTTCGTGACCGCTTGGGCGAAGTCGCGGTTCGTGCTGCGAAATCCATCCAATACGTGGGCGCCGGAACATTCGAGTTCATCTTCGACAACGTGACGAAAGAGTTCTTCTTCATGGAGATGAACACGAGTCTCCAAGTCGAACACCCGATCACCGAACTCGTGACGGGAATTGATCTCGTCCAAGAACAGATCATGGTGGCTCTCGGAAAGCCGCTTTCGTTCAAGCAGAGTGACGTCGTTCAACGTGGTCACGCGATCGAGGCCCGCATCTGCGCGGAAGATCCCGTCACCTTTGTTCCCTCACCCGGTTTGATTCGTCGCTGCCGTCACCCGCAAGGACCATTCATCCGCGTGGATTCTTACGCGTATCCCGGCTATCAGGTTCCGATCTACTACGATCCGATGATTGCAAAGTTGATCGCCTATGGACCAGATCGCGCGACCGCCATTCGCCGCCTCGACCGCGCTTTGACGGAATTTACCCTCACGGGCATTAAGACGAATATCGTCTTACACAAATCGATTCTTCAGTCGCCGAAGTTCCTCGACGGGTCCTACACGACGCAGTTCTGCGAAAAGGACCTCGAGATCAAGATGCCGAAACTCTTCAACGTCGTTGAAGACCACGTCTTCCTGATTACCGCGGCGATTGCTGCCTACAATGACAAGAAGGCGAAAGCCGTATCTGAATACAACGTCGCCAGCCGCTGGAAAGATGTGGCGCGCAAACAAGCTCTGAGGGAATAGTCGATGTTCTTTGAAGCCGACCTCCGCGGAAAACACTATCGAATCGATATCACCGAGACCAAGCGCGCCTGGAAGATCAATATCCAAGAAGAAGAAGGCGAATGGACGAAGTACGACATCTCGAAAGATGACTATAAACTCGTCGAGAACGTCGTAAATCTCATCTTCAATGGCTCTTCGTATATGCTGGATGTAGTCGGTTCGGGAACCGAGTA
>SXSP01000106.1 GCA_005792225.1 Bdellovibrionales bacterium
CCATCGAAGATCCCGGAAAAACCGAGAAACGACCCCCCCAAAACAGAAAATCGCCACCGCGTGGCTTGAGGGAAATCCAAATCCCCCGTATTGAATTCCCCTCTTGATCACTTCGAATTCGAGGATCGCATCAAGTGGCCGTGGCCTCTCAAACCATGGTTTTAAAAATTCCGAGTTCAAAAGATCGGACAGGAACGCGGTCGAGATCGCGAGAACCAGAATGACCACTCCCCTCCGCTTCCTTTTTGAGTAAATCCAAAAAGTCAGCGAAAAGATGAGCGGAACGAAAATCAAGGTGTGCTTGTGGAGATCCGTCCAAATCGGCATGAGCCAGTCGAAGAAGACGTTTGCCGTCGTCGAGTTGATAAACCGGAATAATGCAATGTCGATCTGGCGAAATGACTCCATCAAAAAGCCATCACTCCCACGGTGACGTAGATGCTGTAGATGATCGGATGATCCAGGGTGGATCGATTGTACATTTGAACCGGAACTTCGCCGTTCATGCGAATTCCCGTTTCGTTGGTGAGGTCATGGTGGGTCGCGACGATTTCCGAGTACCAGATGCGTCCACTCGTTGAATGGTAAAACGAGCCCAATGCGACTCCCCAAATGGGACCGTCGATTTGAACGCGTTCGACACCCGGCTCAATTCCAGGGGGCGCCTGACCATTAAAATAAACGACTGTTGGAGCGCGCCCGAAGAAAATGCGACCGTACGGCTCGCCGAGTCTCTGCTCGATTTTCGCCCACTCAGGAAATTGAAAACGCAGTCCGATGGTGAAAGCCGTATCCCAAATCAAAAAGCCGCCGAAGCTGTTGAAGTTCACGGCCGCATTCCACTCGATCGCATACTTTTCGTTGAAGTAATAACCGAGAGCCGTCTGGAAGTTCGTGCCGAGACCGATCTCCTCGCGGACTTTATCTGTGTGGATGAGCGAGCTGTTGATTCCCCCGCCCGCGAGAAGATGCATGCCTTCGCTCCAATTGGTGGGCGTGAATTCGCTGGGCCGCGCGGGTGCGGGCGAGAGAGCGAGGACGAGAATAAGGAGTCGGATGAACTTGATCATCTCAGAACTCCAACATCACTCTGGCACCGACGGTTTCAGAAGTGATCTCCGGCACCATCGTAAACCGGTACTGTGAAGTCGGAAAAACGGAGAATGGATTCAATATCGCTCCGAGAACGCGAGCTGGCCAAACTTGTGTGGAGTGTAGGTAGTTACTGATCTTCTCCATGCCCATTCCGACAAGGCTCCCGAAGACCGGCGTTTGGTAAATATCTTGGAGGCTCGGGGGTTCAGTCAGCGTTTCGATCGTGAATTCGAACGCAAGAGACGAGCGAACGCCCAAGCGAACGAAGACTTCTCACCGTACCCTCGAGATCGGTAGAACAAGTAGTAGTAGTTGCCGACGAGCGTGTGCTTGAAGATGTTGTAGTCGAAGCTATCCTTATCAAACTCAGGGTGAAAAGGATGGGCGAGCGAATTATCCAAGTTTCCGTGGTCGCGGATGATCGAGGATTGAGTGAAATAGTAAACGACCCATTGTGCGAGATAAACTTGCGCGAAGTTGAAAGCCTTCTCTGATCTCGGGATCTCTTCTTTTTCGAATTGCCGGAACTCGACTTCGGGTTGAGGAGAGTCGATGAGTTCGGCCCGTGCGAACGAGGGTACCAAGAAAAACAAAAGAACCAAGATTCTCATGAAGCTAAAATCCTCGCTTGTAAACCAGAAGTACGCCGCCATCCATGAGGACAGGCATCCATCTCGTGCTTGGTGACTCCTCGAACACGAGGCGGCTCGCGCGTGCCCAAAAAATTCCGAGCGTCGCGCCCAAGACGGTGTCGCTCAGCCAGTGAGCATCGTCAGAAATGCGACTGGCACCGACGAACGACGCCAGCGCGAACGCGGGAACTCCCACGAGAGGCCCATAAGCATAAGCAAGCGAAGTCGCGGTGGCGAAACTTGAAGACGTATGTCCTGACGGATAAGAGAGCCGATTGACGTGATTGGGGCGATCTCTTTGAACAATCAACGCGGTCGAGAAAGCCGTCATCGAAGTGAGCGCCAATGCCCGACCGTGCGCAAGGCCGTTTTTTTGATCGAAAGCGAGTTGAATGAGTGCGATTCCAATTCCAGGCGCGCCACTGCCGAGGACGGAACCGATGCGCGCCCTCTCACCGAGCCCCTGCGAGCTACCGAAATTCTCGCGCACGGGTGAGTCATACTGATGAGCGGCGGCGGTCGAGGCAAGTCCGACACCCAGAATCGCGAGTTGCTCTTTGGAAATGGCATTCACAATCGTTGGTCGGAACTGCTCCCGCCACAACCACGGCAGGAACGGTTTGCCTTTCGTGGGATCTTCCATCGCTCCCGCGTGAATCGATATCAGAGACGCGAAGAGGAGCGTGAAGATGCGCATGGGTCTCCCTCAAAAGCCGAACTTCAATTTTAGCTGCGCTCCGTGATCGTCATCAAGCTTAACGACGTCTGGATTTTCCTCGAGGACGGATTCTCCCAGCATGAACCGCCGATCGAACGAATAGAGATAAGACAAACTGATTTGCGTCTGCGGACCTAAGAAGAGGCGCACTCCGGCGTTCGCCTCTTTTTTATCGAAAATCAAACGATCATCACTTCCCTGGACCAGATTTTGGTAGCTGCGCGGAAACCAACCGATCCCGCTAAAGACCTGGAGCGGGCCGCGAACTCGGTAGCCCACCTCAGACATAACAACAAAGGGCGAAGACACGACCGTACACATCCACGGATCGGGTCGCCAGTTGCCGAAAATGAACGGAAGTCCAAAAACTAAGGTGCGAGATTTCTCGCGAATCGCGTAGGCAAAGCCCGGTAGAGGAATATTGTTGAAGGTCGGTCGGTTGTTCGAGTAATTCACGAAGTAGATCCAAGATCGTCCATCAATGCTCGGCCGCTCCCAGGTGATCGTTGCGCTCACGATCGGTGAATACTCGTTTTCAAGAAGGCGAGTTCCCGCCGAACCAAACGTGGCGGATAAACCGTATTTATTTTCATGTGGCGAATGGTGATTCACCGAGAAGCCAAAGTCGGCCGAACCGAATTCTGTCGGAACGTCGACATTTCTTTTCGGAAATCGAAGATAGCGGCCGTTAAGCCTCGTCCTCTCCCCCCTGCCAATCAAGGCAAAGGAGGTCTGCTCATCCCGGTAAACGGTGGAAATGAGACCGATCCGACCTTCCTCGAGGCCATCAAGGGCGTGGCCCTCGGCCGAGAGCTGCGTTCCCGAAGTGAGGCCGCCGCCCATCGCGCCGAAATCCTGCGCTTGCGCCGTCATTGCGAACACCGTGAGAGCCGCAAATAGAAATCTCATATCGACCCTCTTTGTAGTTAGTGAATGGCGTTCCTCTCTTTTGACGTGTGTCCAACTTTCGCCGGAGCGGGCGTGCTCTCGAGAGACTCCTCGGCCGTCTCGAACTCCGAGAGCCCAGCGGCCTTGCGCGCCCGGCGGAGGCTCCATCTACGGAATCGTTCGATGTAGCTGAAGGCTGCGGGAACAACCACCAGCGTGAGTAAAGTCGAGCTGATGACTCCGCCGATGACCGCGACACCCATTCCCGTTCTCTGCTTCGAAGCCTCGTTGAGACCGATCGCGATCGGAATCATGCCGGCAATGAGGGCGATGGACGTCATCAAGATCGGACGCAAACGAACGACACCCGCTTTGGTCACGGCTTGAGTGAAGTCGAGACCTTCCGCGAGGAGCTGATTCGTGTAATCGACGAGGAGAATCGAGTTCTTCGTCGCCACTCCCAGGAGGAGAACCACACCGATCATCGAGAACATACTGAGCGATTCGTTCATTACGAGTAGCGCGAGGAACGCCCCGCACATCGCGAGCGGAAGTACGAGCATGATCGTGAACGGAGTCACGAAAGACTCATAGAGACTCGCGAGAACCAAGTAGATGAATAAGATACCGAGACCCATCGCAATCGCGATTGAATCGATGAGTTCCTGGAAACTCTCGGCCTGACCGACGAAGACGTAGCGCATGTCGGGATCCAGTTTGATGTCGGACTTCATAGCGCGGTGAACTTCATCGATGGCCGCGGCCATGCCGGGTCCTTTCGCGTTGATGTCGGCCGTGATCTGAAAATAGCGACCGCGATCTTGCCGCGTGACCTTGGCGGGACCTGTCGCCTCGACGGGAGTCGCGACATCACGCAGACGAACCTGACGACTGTTCACGTTGGGAACGTAGGTGTCATTGAAGGCGGTACGCAAGTTGCGCTGATCATCTTGCAGGCGAACACGGATGTCATATTCCTTCCCCTGCTCCCGGAAGACAGCGGCCGTCGTGCCCTCGACCAGAGTGCGAAGCTCCGAGCCGATCGACGAAGTCAGAACTCCGAGGCGTTCCGACATGTGTTTGTTTGGTACGACCTGGAACTCTGGTTTACCGGGTCGGAAGCTGACATCGACGTCGGTCAATGCCGGATGAGCCTTGAGTTTGTCGTACAACTGCTGGGAGACTTCTTGAATACGATTCAGATCGTTACCCATGATGTTGACGGAAAAGGCGCGCTGACCGCCCCCGACCATTCCGGGATCGGTGATGATCGGGCGATATTGTTGAAAGGGCTTCAGTTGCTCGCGCACGCGGTCCTTCATTTGCGTTGTCGAGACCTGACGCTGCTTCGATGGAACGAGGTTCACGAAGTACGTCGCCTTGTTCGACTCGCCTGTTTGGCCACCGATGATCATGACGGATGTCTCGACCTCTTTATTCTCGCGAATCTTTAGATCTACTTCCTGCCCGATGCGGCTCATCTCATCGAGGTTCGTTCCCGGTTGCGACTCGAGCGTCACCATGAACTCGCCGGAATCCGCCGGTGGAACGAACGTTTTCGGAATGAATTTCACCGTCCAGAGACTGAAGATGAAGAGCGCGATCGCCGAGCCGATTGTGAGCATCGGGTGACGCATCGAAATTTTTAAGACCCGTTCGTAAATATTCTCGAGCCACGTCTGAAAGCGATCGAAAGCTGCGAGCAGTGATCCCATCGTGTGCCCCCAGATTCCCTTGCGCTCGCCTTTATGACCGTGAACGCCTCCGCCCGCGAAGTAAGCGGAAAGCATCGGGGCGGTCGTGAGAGCGTCGAAGAGACTGATGATCATCGCAAAACAGACCGTGAGGCCGAACTGTTTGAAGAACTGGCCCACCGTTCCTTTCAAGAAACCGATGGGTGCAAAGACCGCAATGACCGCAAAGGTCGTCGCGATGACCGCGAGCATGACTTCCTTAGTTCCTTCCGAGGCGGCCTTGACCGGCGACTTACCCATCTCGACGTGACGGAAGATGTTTTCTCGCACGACGATCGCGTCGTCGATCAAAAGTCCCACGGCAAGGCTAAGCGCCAAAAGCGTCATGATGTTGATCGTGAATCCCGCCATCGACATCAAGAAGAACGCGCCAATGAGGGACGTCGGAAGCGAGAGTCCCGTGATAAATGTCGAGCGACCGCTACCCAAGAAGAAATAGACAACGATGATCGTGAGGATCACCCCGATCAAGATCGATTCGTTAACGTCATAAACGTTTGCGCGAATGGGCTTTGAACCATCCCGCAGCACGACGAAGTTGATACCCTTTCCTTCTTGCTTAAACTCCGCATCCATTTTTGAAACTCGGGCTTTCACCGCATCGGCGACCGCGATCGTGTTGGCGCCCGACTGGCGATACACCATCATGAAGATCATGCGCTCGCCATTTGAGAAGGCACGGCTCGTCTCATCTTTCACTGAGTCTTCAACTCTGCCGATATCATTGACGGTGATCGCGACGTCGTTTCCGAAGAAGCTCACGACCGTCGACCCGATGTCCTTGATGTTCTGGTACTGACCGAGGGTGCGGAACGATGTTTCCGTTTTCGATTCGTTAACCTTTCCTGCGGGAATGTTTTGTCCAGTGGCATTGATCTTCTGAACGACGGTCGTCGCCGAAATTTCGTACTCTTTCAACTTACGACGATCGAGTGCGATGTGGATTTCACGTTCGCGGCCACCCGAGACGTCGACCTTTCCGACTTGATTCACCTGTTCGATTTTGGGCCGAACGACGTCGTCAGCTAAATCGAAGAGTTGCGCTTCCGAAAGTTCTTTCGCTTGAAGACCCAAGATGACGATTGGTTGATCGGCCGGGTCCACTCGGCGAATGACCGGCTCCAAAATATCCGTCGGCAACTTCTGGCGGGCGGTCGATACTTTGTCGCGCACCTGCTGCTCGGCATACTTGATGTCGGTTTCCATCGTGAACTCTGCGATCACGATACTGTAGCCCTCGGTATTATCCGAGCGGAGCGCCTTGATACCCGTGACCGTACTGAGTTCATCCTCGAGAACCTTCGAGACGAGCGTCTCGACTTCCTGAGGTCCCGCGCCCGGATAAGGAGTTGTGATCGTTACGATCGGGAGCGTGACATCCGGAAAGAGATCCACCGGCATTTTTCTCAGGGCCAGATACCCCACGGTCATCAAGATAACGAGGATGGCCGTGATGAAGACGGGACGTTTGATTGAAAGATCGGCCAAACTCATTGTGCACCTCCGAAGGTCTTCATCTGGCTATAAATTCCGAGCACTTCAGCTTCCAACCGAATGCGGCTCAGCTGAGCGTTTGCGTAGTCTTGTTCAAACATAATCACTTGAGCGGTCGTCGTGCGCCCGCGACGGTGACGAAGGCGCTCCGTATCGAGTTTCGCCTTTTGCGCGCGCTCGAGTTTGTTCGCGAGGGTGAGCCGCTGCTTTCCTTCGTTAAATCGATTTTGAAGATCCACCCACTCTCGCTCGGATTCAAAAACCTTGCGACGGAATTGAAGCTCACTGCCCTCCGCCTGAACTCGGTATCCCTCCCGGGCTTGAGACGCAATTCCCTGCTGCAAGGGAACGCTCACGCGAAGACCAACGGTATAGTTCGGGTAATTCATCGTGAGTGATTCCGAGATCGCTTGACTTGAAGCCGGGTCACGACCGTTTAGGCCCGCGCTCGCGAAGAGATCCACCGTAGGACGCGAGGCTTCCGCTCCTACCTGCGCCGACGCTTTCGCCGCGCGAGCTTGTTGCTCGGAGGCTTTCGCGTCCGCTCTCAGGTCGCCCTTCACCGGAACAACAAGCGCGCGGATCAAGTCTTCGTTAATCACGACCAGTTTCTCACCAACATCTACGGCTTCTAACCCACGCATCGAGTTGAACACGCGCGCAGCGGCTCGCTCCTCATCCACCGCCGTTTGCAGTTCCATCTCGCGGGCCGCGAGCGCAGCCTCACCTTGCAAAAGGTCGGACTGGTCGGCGAGTTCAAGTTTCGCTCGTGAGGCCATCCATTCGCGATTTCTCTTTGCTCGTTCGAGATTTTCACGTGTTGCCGTTAAGGCTTCGCGCGCGACCGCGAG
>SXSP01000107.1 GCA_005792225.1 Bdellovibrionales bacterium
CCGGTGGGTGACGGTCGCTACGGCCAGCTCGCAGCGACGCGTGAGAAGGTTTATTTCACGAGGCTTCCGATCAAGGGGAGCCTGAAAACGAATTGGTATTCGAGCGAACCATCCGCCGATGCACAGCTTGAGATGCTCGACATCGACACGGGAAAAATCGAGACCGTGGTGCCGAATATGACGGCATTTCGTATGAGTCAGGATGGACGACATCTGATTTACAGCGCCGGTAATTCCGTCCGCGTGATCAAGTCGGGGGAAAAGCCGAGTCGGGAAACCGACGATCACAGGCGGGGCGGGTGGCTTGAGCTTGATCGCGTGCAGATTCCCGTTCGGCCGCGCTCGGAATGGCGACAGATGTTCCGCGAAGCTTGGCGGCTCCAGCGCGATCATTTTTGGACGGAAGATATGTCGAAAGTCGATTGGGCGCGCGTTTACGCCCGGTATCTTCCGCTGCTCAACCGCGTGAGTTCGCGGTCGGAAGTTTCGGATCTCATCTGGGAGATGCAAGGGGAGCTCGGGACGTCACACGCTTACGAAATCGGCGGCGACTATCGCCTTGAGCCCTATTACGGAATCGGCTTTCTCGGAGCGGACTTTGATTACGACGCTAAACAAAAAGCATACGTGATCAGAAACATCATGAAAGGCGACCTTTGGGACGAGGGGTGCTCCTCACCGCTCGCACGGGCGGGTGTTGGCCTCAAAGACGGCGATCTCCTGCTCGCGATCGACGGATTGCCATTAACTCGAGAACTGACGCCGCAGCAGTGTCTCGTTCATAAGGTCGGAAAAGACGTCTCCATCACGTTCCGCCGCAAAGGTTCCTCCGATTCGCAGACGCTCTCGGTGAGAACCCTTCGCTCGGAACAACGGCTCCGCTACCGCGAGTGGGTCGAAAAAAATCGCGCTCTCGTCAGGCAAAAGAGCAAGGGGAGAATCGGCTACGTCCATGTTCCGAACATGGGGCCTTATGGCTATTCCGAATTTCACCGCGCGTTTTTGACCGAGCTTGATTGCGACGGTCTCATCATCGATGTGCGTTTCAACGGGGGCGGTCACGTCTCTCAGCTTCTTCTTGAGAAGCTGTCGAGAAAGCGTATCGGATACTCGAAGTCTCGCTGGTTCGGCGTGCAACCTTATCCCGAAGAGTCGCCCGCGGGTCCCATGGTCGCTCTCACGAACGAGTACGCGGGCTCCGACGGCGACATCTTCTCGCATTCTTTCAAGCTCATGGGTCTCGGGCCCTTGATCGGCAAGAGAACGTGGGGCGGAGTGATCGGCATCAGTCCCTCCCATTCACTCGTCGACGGGGGAATGACGACGCAGCCGGAGTATTCGTTCTGGTTCAAAGATGTCGGCTGGAAAGTCGAAAACTACGGGACCGAACCCGATATCGAGGTCGACTATCCCCCCGGCGATTACACCTCGGGCCGCGATCCTCAGCTGGAGCGAGCCATCAAGGTTTGCATGGAGCGACTCGATCGGCCCAATGCGAAACGACCTCGATTTGATGAGGGTCCCGACCTGTCTTTGCCGTAGCCTTGATTCGGGGAGCGTGGTATTTCGGTAGGCAACGTCAATTGAGGAGTCCGAAATGAACCGTGCATCCCGCTTACAGCTTTTAGGTCTTTTCACCGTCGTTTTGGTCGGCGCAGGTCTCCGTCTGGTTCCTCATCCTTCGAATTTCTCGCCCATCACGGCGATGGCGTTATTCGGCGGTGCTTACTTCGCTCGCAATTTGGGTAAGGGCTGGGCTTTGGCTCTCCCGGTTGCGGCACTTTTCTTGAGTGACCTCGTCCTCGGCTTCCATTCTCTCATGCCGGCGGTCTACGGCTCGTTCATGATGGTCGCGCTACTCGGAATGGCGCTCGGTCCGAAGCCCTCAGCCTTGCGCGTGGGCCTCGCGTCGGTTTCGGGTTCGATCCTCTTTTTCGTGATCACGAACTTGGCCATGTGGTGGACCGCAGGGATGTATGAAAAAACTTCCGCGGGCCTCGTTCAATGTTTCGTGATGGCTCTTCCGTTCTTCCAGCAGGCGCTCGCTGGGGATTTGGTCTACAGTGCCGTTCTCTTCGGCGGCTGGGCGCTCGCGACGAAGGCACTTCCGCAGTTGCGCGTGGCTTAATGCGCTCAGGTCGAGTAGAATACGGTTTTTGAGATTTAGGGAAATAAGATGGCAGACAAAAACGATAGCTGGCCGGAAAACGTAACCGGAAAATACTACGTCGACAGAACATGCATCGCCTGCGATGCGTGCTGTATCGCCGCTCCCGACAATTTCAAAATGAACGAAGACGACGGTCACGCCTTCATGTCAAAGCAGCCCGCCTCGCCCGCTGAAGAAGATCAGTGTCGTGAGGCGATGGAGGGCTGCCCCGTCGAAGCCATCGGTCAAGACGGCGCCGACACGTAACTCCACTTAGAACATGAATTCGTTCCACAGGACTCCTTCGGTCCTGTATCCCTTCGCTTGCATGGCGGCGATGACGTCGCCCTTCAATGCGATCTTTCCTTCTGACGTTTTCAGATC
>SXSP01000108.1 GCA_005792225.1 Bdellovibrionales bacterium
CATCACGCATTGGGTGACGAGGGCGGCGGGAATGACGACGTCGGCGCGGTCGGGGCGGAGTCGCAAAAACTGGATGCGTTCTTTGACGGACATGGTTTGAAGGTGGTCGACGAGTTGGCCGACTTCTTCTCGGGTCATGGAGAAGATGGAGTTCTTGTGGAGGAGGGCGACGCGGAGTTTACCGAGGCATTCGAAGTTTCCGCCGGTACCGACGCAGAAGTCGACGTGGTGGTCTTTCAGTTGGGTTTCAAGAAATGCCTTGGCGGGTTCGAATTGGGTTTCAATGAGGAAGCGGAGGTGTTTTTCTTTGAGCTTTTTTTCCTCGAGCATTTGCAGGAGGCGAACGGTGCCGAGTTTGAAGGTTTGCGATGCGCGAATTTCACCGTGATCGGAGATGGTGAGTTCGACGCTGCCGCCGCCGATATCGATGAGGAGGGCGACGTTGTCGCTGAGGTTCATTCGGTGGGCGACGGCGGAGTAGACGAGTCGGCCTTCTTCAATTCCGTCGATGACGTCGATTTGGATCCCGCTCGCCTCTTTTACTTCTTCGATGAAGGAGTCGCGGTCGTTTGCCTCGCGGAGCGCGCTCGTGGCGATGGCTTTGGAGCGTTGGACGCCGTGGGTTTTAAGGAGGTCGCGGAATTTGACGAAAGTTTCGAGGGCTTTTTCGCGCGTCTTCGCCGAGATGGTTCCCGAGGCGAAGACGTCGGCGCCGAGGCGCACGGCTTCGCGCACTTTTTTGACGACACGAATGTCGCCGTGGTCATCGCGTTCTCCGATGACGAGCCGAATGGCATTTGAGCCGATGTCGATGGCGCCTAATCTTTCCACAGCCTGATTCTAGAAAGTATGAACCCGAATGCAAGTCGTTATTTTCAACGATCGCTGATCAATTGGCGGGCGCGGGCGAAAACGGTGTCGAACATGGGCTCGGTGAGACGGCCTGTAAATGTATTTTGTTGACTTGGATGGTAGCTCCCGAGGAGGAGGGCCCCATCGGGGAGTGGAGCTTCGGCTCCGTGAGCGAAGGCGGGGCGGGGTTTGTTCCAGAGGCCGCGGCTTTTGAAGTCGTCGATGACGGCCTTCCAGGCGATGCCGCCGAGGGCGAGGACCACGCGAGGTTTGTGAAGGAGGAAGGCTCTTGCCAGGTACTCGGAGCAGTTTGCGATTTCTTCCGGCAGGGGCTTGTTGTCGGGAGGTGCGCAGTGGGCGACGGCGACGATCACGGCCTCGATGAGTTTCAAGTCGTCTTTGGCCGATTCGGACGTGGGCTGATTGGCAAAGCCTGCGCGGTGGAGAGCGCGGTAGAGCCATTCGCCGCTTCGGTCGCCCGTGAACATTCGGCCGGTTCGGTTGGCACCGTGGGCGGCGGGAGCGAGGCCGACGACCATGAGGGGTGCGGGGCAGCCACCGAAATCGGGAACGGGCTTTCCCCAGTAGACTTCATCACGAAATGCTTTTCGTTTTTCGCGTGCGATGGCTTCGCAGTAAGTTCGCAAGCGAGGGCAGCGCTCGCAGCCGATGATGTCGCTTGCGAGTCGCTTAAAGGAGTCGCGACTCACGCGTTGGGATCTTCCATGATCTTTTCGATCTCTTTTCGCAGGGCCTTGAAGTCATCTTCGTCGACGCAAGTGAGCCAGCGATTTTGCGGGTAGATCACGACGGCGATCGGCTCCGTACAGCGGTCAAGGCAGCCGGCGGAGTTGATGCGGATTCGCTTTTTCCACTCCGGATTGTCTTTGGTCCAATCCTTGAGCGCCTTGCGAAGCTTCTCGGCATTCTTCGGGCCGCATTTTTTGTCGTTGGTGCAGACGAATACGTGGGTTTTGTATGTGCTCTTCGACTCTTGCATGCGCGCGAGTATATCCCTACAGATTCAAGTAGGGAAGTACCGATGTTGTGCGAACGACCTCCTCACCGACGCAGTCATTATTCGTGCAGCGAAGGCTCACGTGACAACCCTCGCGGGTTTTTATGAAGTCTTCTTCTCCTCCGACGAGAATCCCTTCGACTTCATGGGTTAGGAAATTGAAAACAGGAGACCCGGAGTTTCCGGAAACAACGTCAAGGTTGGCGACGAATGTGTGCTTTTCGCGGGAGTCGCGAACGTGACCGCCGCCCGCGATTTTCGCGGGAATTCCTCCGGGGTGGCCGATGACAAGGAGGGGATCTCCGCGTCTGACTTGGCCATGTGAGCGGAAGGCTAAGGGAGTGCGGCCCACGACTTCACGGTCAAGCTTGACGAGGGCGAAATCGATGCCGCTCGACTTCTCTTTTGAAACGATGAGGCGTCGGCAGGTGTAGACGTCGTGCTTGGCGATCAGATCGGGCATGGAATCTTGATTCTTGTAGGAGTAGCCGAAGACGAAGGCGGTGTTTGCGCAGTCTTGTTTTTCGGGAAGACAGTGGCCCGCTGTGACCACGAGATCGGGCGCGATCAGAAATCCCGAACAGAAGGCACCCGCGGGTTGGTAGGCGTAGCGTTCGTTCGGGCAGAGTCCGAATTCCTCCCCGAAAGTTTTAGCGCTTAAGTGGAAGGCGTGCTCCGACTCGTAGAGGTCTTTGGTTTCTATGAGGGCGACGGTTGAGGTCGCGAGGATCCGAATTGCGGGATCGGGTTCTTCGAAAAGTTCATGTCGGTGATCGAGGCCGTAAATGACCTTCGGTTTAAGTGCGGGATGCGCGTGAACATTGACGGAATAAGACAGGAGCCACGAAACAAAGATGAGCATCATGGTGGTCGAATCCTCGGTGCCCATTCTGGGCGTTTTTGTTTAGTCCGTAGACTTCACTTTTCTTTAGTTTCTACGAATTTTCCAGCGACAAATGGGCGGGTGACAAGTTTTGTCGCCTCGCTCTGTTGTTTATTCGGTCCTCACGTTGAACCTGCTTCCGAAGGATGGCTTGGCCTGTGGATTGCGTAAAGGTTTCTTGGTATCCGTGTAAACGTTCGCCGAAAGGTCGAAGATGAACTCGCCAGTCCCTTCAAAATACGGAGTGAAGCGAAGCCGGAATAGCGAAGGCAGCATCTGGGAACCGATTTTGTTTATCATCTTCTTCGTCACGGTGGCTTTCCTCTTCGGTTCGATCGCGAACGCACAGACGTCTCGCTCCGCGCAGACCGGGAGGTCCATTCGCCCCGCGGCCGCCGTCCAGATGCAGATGGGGACGACGGCTCCCGGAAATCTTTCTCCCGTTTCGTCATCGGCTTCGGGGCCCTCATCGGTGATGGGCTCGCAGATCAGCTCGCGCAAAAAAGTGCGGATCAAACAGGAATCTGACTTTCAATTTTCATCGCAGTTGGTACTTGAAGCGACGAGCAGCGTGGATCCAGATAAAGAACGAGATCACACGGGCTGGTACGCCCTAAAGCCTGTATTGGTTTATGCGCCTTACGACATCACAGCCGCCGCGACGATTGCCTACTCTCAAGAGTACAAGTACCAACGTGATGACGGCGACGAGGGTTCGTTTGATGACATCAAGTACGGCATCAAAAAATCTTGGAAGAACAAGAAGCACTTCCGAAGCGCCCTCTTTGATGAACTCTCGTTCGGGATCGGTGGCTTCTTGCCGGCGAATTCCGTCTCGAAGAGAAAGTCATTTCAAGGTTCCGTGGGACCTCGCTTTGGCATCGCAAAGAGTTTCGGAAAATTCTCGGTCGGGCAAACGTTCGTTTACTCGCGATCGTTCTTCGTTTACGAGCAGGCGGAGTCGGAAGCTTACAACAGCCCCGACACTTACGCTTCCGTGACCGGACTGACCTACAAATTCACGGATAAGTTTTCGCTCAACTCGGTCCTCGAATACGCGGTCTTGGTTGATTACCAAAACATCCGTCACGGGGCCCAAAAGGCTGTGTTCAGCTTCGACTACGCCTTCGTTCCCCAATTCGGAACATCACTTGGAATCGCGACCGTCCGTCAGACGAGAAGCCCCGATGGGCAGACGGAGTCCTTCAAGTTCTACGAAAAGGAATCGACGCTCGCATTTTTAGATCTCATTCTTTCTATTTGATCGTTGGAGTTACCGATGCTGAACGGCATTCGCCATAGCCTGAAGATCCTCACCCTCGCGAGCATCTTGTTCGCGGTGGGGATCGGCTGTTCAACGAAAAAGCGTCAGACGGTGAGCAAGGTCGATCCGGAAACTTACGTCGCGAAATCCGATTTTGAAGGAAAGACCTTCCATCTCGTTCGCGGAATCGAAGAAGCGGATTCGAACAACACGGTGAACGCCA
>SXSP01000011.1 GCA_005792225.1 Bdellovibrionales bacterium
GATCATCCGTGGGTGGTTGAACTCGTGACGGCTCTTCGCTCCGAGAGTTCGAATTTCGAAACTTGGTGGCGGGAGCACGACGTTCGCGACAACGCGGCCGTGAAAATCGAACTCAATCATCCCGAGCGCGGATTGCTTCCGTTTGAACGCATCGTTCTTCGCCCCTGGGAAAATTCGCGTTTGAAGATCCTGATTTTCACCCCCCAGAAAGCATAACGATCTGGGCCTGAGCTCCCGCCTTGCGGCCGGCGGGAGCTCCTCCTACAATGACCGCATGAACTCACTTAGGCCCTTCCCAACTCATCAACCGTCAGAACCGCGCTTCAAACTTAATTTTAACGTAAGTCGTTCGCCTTCGGGTCTCGATTTCAGTTTCGGTTTGGTGGCCCAGACGCCAGCGGATCTCGACGCCATCGTGATTCCGGAACGTGCGTCTTCGCCCGACCGAAAGGACGAGCTCTGGAAGAGCACGTGCCTTGAGATTTTCGTCGGGCCCGAGGGCGGCCGAGAATATCTCGAGATGAACCTTTGTCCCTCGGGAAATTGGAACCTTTACTCGTTTCGTTCGTACCGCGAGGGCATGAAGCTAGCCGACGACGGGCACGCTCCGCTCGTTACCATTGAGAAATCACCGAGGGGGGACGAGAAAACTTGGGTCGGCCGACTCCGTCTTCATCCTGACCTCGCTCCGGCTGAACTGGCCGCGACCCTCGCAAGCCGCAGCCTTGTCATGGGGGCGACCGCCGTGATCGAATACAAAAACGGGCACCGAGAATACTGGGCCATTGCCCACGCGGGCGAGAAGCCGGATTTTCATTTACGCGAGAGCTTTCGACTGATTCTTTGAGGAGAACACATCATGTTTCGCTACGGCATCGACGTTCTTTTGGCTTCCGCACATTCCGCACAACTGCAAAAAGAGCTGCAAGGAAAACGTCTCGCTCTCCTCGGTCATCCGGCATCGATGACCGTCGACTTTCGGCATAGCCTCGACGCCATCAAGTCGTCGAACTTAGGCGGGCAGGTGACCTCCGCGTTCGGTCCCCAGCACGGAATGCGCGGTGAAGTCCAAGACAACATGATGGAAACCGCGGACTATATAGATCCTGTTTATAACATCCCGGTATTTTCCCTCTACGGCGAGGTTCGTCGGCCCGCCGATCGAATGATGGACACGTTCGACGTTTTGCTCGTCGACCTCCAAGACGTCGGCACGCGAATTTATACCTTCTTGACGACGCTCCTTTATGTTCTTGAGGCCGCAGCGGCGAAGAAAAAATCCGTCTGGGTTCTCGATCGTCCAAATCCCGCGGGTCGCCCGATCGAGGGATCGTTCTTGCGCCCCGGATGGATCAGCTTCGTCGGTGCCGCCGAAGGACTTCCGATGCGTCACGGACTCACTCTCGGTGAGGCCGCTCAATGGTTCAAAAAGACTCTGAAGATCGATGTCGATCTTCGGGTGATCAAGATGGAGGGTTACGATCCTTCGCGTGCGCCAGGTTACGGCTGGCCCGAGGGCGAAGTCTCTTGGGTGAACCCTTCGCCGAATGCCGCGACCCTCAGCATGGCTCGTTGCTTTCCCGGAACGGTTTTGATTGAAGGGACGCATCTCTCGGAAGGCAGGGGTACGACCCGTCCTCTCGAAACGCTCGGCGGTCCCGGACTCGATATGCCGCGAATTCTTCAGACGATGCAGAAGATCGCTCCGCATTGGATGAAGGGATGTCATATCCGTCCATGCTACTTCCAGCAGACTTTCCAAAAGCACGCCGGCAAGATCATTCCCGGAATGCAGATTCACGTCGACGATAAAACTTACGATCACGAAACCTTCCGCCCGTATCGTCTCGTCGGGCTTTGGCTTAAGGGCATCCGCGAAGTGCATCCATCGTACGAGATCTGGCGTGATTTTCACTATGAGTACGAAAAGACGCGTCTTGCCTTCGACCTCATCAATGGAGGCCCCGAGTTGCGCGAGTGGGTCGACGATCGATCGGCGAAGGCCGCGGATTTCGACGCCATCTGCGCGCCCGACGAAAAGGCGTGGGCGGAGAGCCGAAGAGAATTTCTCCTCTACTGACTCTCGGCCACTTCGGTGGCGAAGAGAGTACTCAAGAGTGCTGCGAGCAGGATGAGGCCGCCACCCATCCACTGAAGCGGCTGCAAACCCTCATTCAAAAACGCGATCGCGAAGAGCGCCGCGAAGGGTGATTCGAGAAGAAAAAGTAGGCTCGCGACCGACGGCGAGATGTGCTTCTGTGCGCGGACTTGCAACGTAAATGCGATCAATGTCGAACCGAAGGCCAAAATGCAAAGGCCAAAGAGGGAACCATCGGCCCACGCCGGCTGCGGCCAAGGTTCGAGTCCGAAAGAAAGTAGAAGCGGAAACACGCCCGCCCAAACTGACTGGTAATTGTTGAACGCAAACGACGATCGGATCTTCGATCCGATCCAGCCGAACCAGAGAATGTGAAACGTGGCCGCAATCGCGCAGGCAAGCGTGAGTCCATCTCCAATGTTGAGTTTGAGCTTTTCGATTTCGGTGAGTGACAGGCCTTCCGCTGCAAGTTTCGGTGTCGAGAAGAGGGTGCTGTAGAGTTCACAAATGAGTGCTACGCCCGTGAGCGCCAAAACCACGTATAGGATGTGAAAACGGGGGAGCGAGCGCTTTAAAAAAAATCTCTCCGCCACGGGCACCATCAAAACGTAAAGTGTCGTGATAAATCCGCTCTTCGTCGCCGTCGTATACAGTAGACCCCAGGTTTGAAGAATGAGCGTGGCACTTAAGAGAAGGCCCGGCACCGCCGCCAACCAAAACTGATCTTTCTCGAACTTCTCGCGTCGAATAATAAAAAGAAAACACGACCCGACGGAGGCCGCTAGAAAAAAGCGCCAACCCGTCACGGC
>SXSP01000109.1 GCA_005792225.1 Bdellovibrionales bacterium
ATCTCGTGCTCGTCGATGCGGCCGGATTTTAAACGACTCTGAACGATCGACTCAACAACAACGAGTACCTCGAAAAAAATATCGGTCCCGGAAATTATGAGATCCGCGTCAAAGGCCAGAGCGTTCCCCAGGGAATTACTTCAGGGAAACAGCCTTACGCGCTCGTGATCTCCGTTCAGTAATCACGCGATTCCGCGAGCTTGACGCAAGACTTGCGAAAATTTCACGGCTCCCTCGAGGAGCCGTGATTTTATGCCGCATCGCTGTAAAATCTTCGAGCCACTGACAATTCAGGGCTCTGTCATTGATCAAGAGTGTCAAAAATGGTAAAACTCTGCCCGGCTCATAGCGGGAAACGTCACTTTCAATTCGATCTCTCGTATCGAAAAGGCGTTCCTGAGTACTCTTGTCCTGATGTAAGGGGGTCCTAATGGCGGCTTCGTTTAAAGTGGGCGACAACGCGGTCTATCCTGGCCACGGTGTCGGCAAAGTGACGGCCATTGAGACTAAGGAAATCTTCGGCAAAAAGCACGAGTTCTACACGATCCAGATTCTCGAAAACGGAATGAAGATCATGATCCCGAAGGACAACGTGGACAGCGTTGGCCTGCGCCCGATCATCTCGAAGGACGAGGCGAACAAGGTCATCGAGATCTTGAAAGAGACGAACGTTAAGATCGACAACCAGACGTGGAACCGCCGGTACCGCGAATACATGGAAAAGATCAAGACGGGTTCCGTTTACGAAATCGCGGAAGTGCTCCGCGATCTCTTCCTTTTGAAAGTCGAAAAAGAGCTGAGCTTCGGCGAGCGTAAGATGCTCGATACGGCTCGCGGTCTTCTCTTAAAAGAACTCTCGCTCGCGAAAACTCGCGAGGAACTCTCAGCCGAAGACGAAGTTCGTCAGATTTTCGGTCTCTAAAACTCTCGTTTAAAGTCGAGCGACCGACGCCGCCCCCGAAATGGGCGGCGTTTGTTTTTTGACCCCTACGAGTACCGCCTGATAGAACGGAACTCTCCAGGAGATTCCGAGATGGCCTCCAAGAAGGTCCGAGTTCGTTTTGCCCCCAGTCCCACGGGTTATTTGCACGTCGGCGGCGCCCGCACGGCTCTCTACAATTACCTTTTCGCCAAGCACCATAAGGGTGACTTCATTCTGAGGGTGGAGGACACGGATCTCGAGCGAAGTACCGAAGAATCCATGCGCATGCAGATTCAGGATCTCAAGTGGCTCGACATCAGATGGGATGAGGGTCCGAATCCTGAGACTCTCCAGGATATGGGCCCGCACGGTCCGTACCGTCAGAGTCAGCGAAAGCACATCTACATGGAGCACGCCGAGCGCCTGGTTCAGGCCGGTAAGGCTTACTATGACTTTCGCACCGATGAAGAACTCGAGAAGATCAAGGAAGCGCACATCGCCGCCGGTCGTTCTCCCCAGGTGGGCCCGCCGGATGTGATGGTTTCAGCCGACGAGGCGAAAAAGAGAATCGCGGGTGGAGAAAAGGCCGCGATTCGTTTTCGAGTCGCTGAAGTGCGTGACTACACCTTTGTCGATCTCGTTCGCGGTGAAGTGACGTTTCCATCGGATATGGTGGGCGACTTCGTTTGCATTCGCTCAAACGGCATGCCCGTGTACAATTTCTGCTGCACGATCGACGATGCTCTCATGGAGATCACGCACGTGTTCCGCGCCGAGGAGCACCTGTCGAATACGCTCCGGCAAATGATGCTCTATCAAGCGTTCGGGTACGAGCTCCCGAAATTCGGGCATCTTTCGTTCATCTTGGGGCCCGATCGGCAAAAACTCTCCAAGCGCCACGGAGCCACGAGCGTTCATGACTACGAAGAGAAGGGCTATTTGCCGGAAGCTTTGAACAACTTCGTTCTTCTTTCAGGCTGGTCAGCTCCTTCGGGGGACGAAGTTCTTTCGCGTGAGGAGCAAATTCGTCAATTCACGCACGAGCGCTTTAACACCGCGGCCGCAGTCTTCGATAACACGAAGCTTGAGTGGATGAACTCGGTGTATTTGAGGGCGCTCCCGCATGATGAACTCTGGCGCCGGGTTGAGCCGTTTTTGAAACGCGCGGGACTTGAGATTCCGATGGCGGAGGATCCGGCATGGCGGGATCAGGCGCTTACGACTTTCAAGTCTTACATGACAACGCTCGCGGATGCGCCGAAACTTTTCCTGCCTCTCGCAGATTCCAAATTCGCGTTCACCGAGGACTCAAAAGAAGTTTTCGCTTGGCCAGAGTCGAAGAAAGTTTGGGAGGCGTGGAAGGAGCAACTCGAAAAACATCCTTCCGACCGCATCACCGAAGCTGAGTTCAACGCGCTTCAAGACACAGTCAAAAACGCGGCGGGAGCCAAGGGAAAGACTTTGTTCCAGCCGATTCGCGTGGCCGTGATCGGTCAGCCACACGGGGCGGAGTTGAAGATCTTGGTTCCGCTTCTTCCGAAGTCGTCTCTGCTGAAGCGGGTTGAGCAATGCCTAAAAAACGCATGACGAGGAACGCATGAGTTTGCAGATCTACAATACGCTGACGCACAAGAAGGAAGCCTTCGTTCCCCTGAAAGAGGGCGAAGTGAAGATGTACGTCTGCGGTCCGACCGTCTACGGGCTCCTGCATATCGGGAACTTTCGTGGACCGATTTTCTTTAATCTCGTCCGGAACTGGCTTGAGAAGTCAGGTTACAAGGTGACGTTCGCGTACAACTACACCGACGTCGATGACAAGATCATCAATCGCGCGAACGAAGAAGGGGTGACGTCAGAAGAGATCGCGAAAAAATACATTGAGGAGTTTGAAAGAGACTACGACTCGCTTCAGCTCCGCCCCCATACCATGCGGCCGAGGGTGACGGAAACGATGGGACCGATCATCGATATGGTGGATCGCTTGGTGAAGAACGGAAAAGCCTACGTCGCGGCCGACGGAGAAGTTCTTTACAGCGTTCGTAGCTTCGATGGTTACGGCAAACTTTCGAATAAAAATCTCGACGATCTTCAAGCCG
>SXSP01000110.1 GCA_005792225.1 Bdellovibrionales bacterium
CGAGTCAGCTAATCACGTAGGCGTCTTCGTTATTGAGTCGTGACCTCCCGCAAGCCGGAGGCGTTGACGCCGAAGGCGGCATGCGGGCGAGGGCAGGAGCCCGAGTCACCGATTTAACGTAAGGTGCTTCGTCGTTGAGTCGTGACCTCCGGCAAGCTGGAGGCGGTGACGCCGCAGGCGGCATGCGGGCGAGGGCAGGAGCCCGAGTCAGCTGATCACGTAGGCGTCTTCGTTATTGAGTCGTGACCTCCCGCAAGCCGGAGGCGTTGACGCCGAAGGCGGCATGCGGGCGAGGGCAGGAGCCCGAGTCACGACTCAATAACGAAGACGCAAGATCGCTCCCACACTGTCTCATTGTTAGACACATCCCCACCCTCAGTTCGAGCAGAGGGCGGGGAGGTCGATGGCCCCGCCGTTGCACTTATCCCGATTGGACTTGGCGTAAGCCTCTTTTGGGAAAGTGTTAGACCAGTGAAAAAGCAGTCCGTACCGAACGCATATTCAGAGTTTTTTGGTCGCGTGGGTTTTCTCGTCCTCGCGTTCATGGTCTCGGTTCCGTCGGCGCATGCGCGGGAGTCGGTGAAGTACGATTCCTCGAATCGCGAGGCTCAGTACGGTGACGGAGATGATGAGGACGATCAGGAGTCGGCAGAGACTTCGGGCGATGCGCTGTCGCTCATTATGAATGGTCACACTTATACTTCAAAATACAGAACGAATATTCCCACGATGGCTCAGGCGCGCAAGGCGGCCTGCTACGATCGCGCGCGGGGGCATCACCGCAGTGTTTGCCGAGTTTGGCCGAAGGTGAATCAAAGTTTTGAAGCGGCGGGAAAGGCGCTCGGGTTTCCCGCGCCGGCACTTGTCTGCTTGATGAAGGCCGAAACAAACATGATCGCTAATCGCACCTCGCACGTGGGCGCGGCTGGTCTGACGCAATTCATGCCAGCGACCGCTCGTCTTTATGCGCGACTTATGAAATCATCTCCGAAGTACCGGAACGCTTGGGATCAGTACCGTCGTGAGGCGGGAACAAATCGCAGCGTCGCCGCCTTTACGCCGGCGAACATTCGTAGCGGAAATGTCGCCATGGCAGACGTTCAGATCTTCGCGACCGCGATGTATTTCCGGAACAGTCTGCGTGGAATGGAGTCTTACTTCCAGAGATCGCTCGGAGCACCGCCGGAGCTGAACAGCAAAGCGTTCCGCAGGATGATGCACTACTTGCTCGTCTCGTATAATGCGGGACCGACTCGCGGTCAGAGCTTCCTTCGTTATGGCGAGCGCGCGATTCCTTATGAAACTCGTCAATATTTACGTAAGTACGACAGCTGCATTCGCCAAGCGGCGAAGTACTGACGGTGAGGGGCCCAAAATGAAAAAGGCACTTCGCTACATTTTGAGTTCGATGCTTTCGGTCCTGGTTCTCGCCGGCTCGGTTTCCGCACAGGCGAGAGCGGAGGAAGTCGACTGGAACGCGCTCTTCGACATTTGCACGACGGATTGGAATCATTACGGTCGGCGATTGAATGAACTTCGTGAATCTCTCTCCCGGGAGATCGCCGATATTTCGGAGGCAGAATATAACGAGCGCTTTCTCGGCGATGATCCGAAAATTCTTTTGATGCAAGTCACTTGGCCAGAGTCGCTCCGGGGTAAAGATAAGTTCTGGCGCGCGCACGTCGAGTGTTCGGATTTCCACCGCGAGGCCCGCCAGGCTCTTGATTCGAATCTTTCGAGCGCGGCCGCAAAGAAAGAAGCCGTCGAGGCGTTCTCCGATTGCGTTTTCGATCGCTACACGCGTGGCAGAAGACTGCCACCACTGGACCGGATGCTCCGCTGCTACGATTCTCAACGTTCGAAGTGAGAGCCTTAGGCAGCCTTTTCGCCAAAAACCATGACTTCTAATTCGGTCACGAGTTCCTCAAGGCGCACGGCTTGGTCGGCGACGTCGCCGGCCGATTTTGCGACTTCTTCTGAAGCGGCGGCATTTCCTTGCGTTGATCGGTCCAAGTGATTGAGCGCGAGGCCGATCGAATGAATCCCTTTATCTTGTTCGTCGTTTGCCGTCGCGACCTGCGTGTTGAGATCGGCGACTTTCTCGACCGATTTAAGAATTTGCTCGATGGATTCGCTACTCACCTTTGCGAGACTCAATCCGCGGTTGATCGTCGTGATGGACCCGTTAATGAGTTGCGCGCTTTCTTTCGAAGCTTCGGCGCTTCTTTGAGCGAGACCACGGACCGCATCCGCTACCACGGCGAATCCGCGGCCTTGTTCTCCCGCACGCGCGGCTTCTACTGCGGCATTGAGGGCGAGAAGATTCGTTTGGAACGCGATTTCTTCGATGACTTGGATGATTTGACCGGTTTTCTTTGAGCCCTCGGCGATTTCAGACATCGCGTTGAGAAGTTCTCTGATATTTCCGCCGCCGTTGAGGGCGCTATCGCGACTCGAACGCGAAAGGTCGTTCGCGTCCTTAACGGACTGATTGTTCATTTTGACCATAGAAGTGAGTTCTTCGACGGCGGCGACCGTTTCTTCAAGCGAGCTCGCCGAGCTCACGCAACCGGAGGAAACTTGCTGACTCGCTCCACTCAACTGCGTGCTTCCTGAGCGGAGTTGAACCGACGCGGCTTTAAGAGATGCGGCGATCATCGTGAGAACGGATGCGAGTCTCTTTCCGATGAAAAAGCCGAGCGCGAGAAGAAAGAGAGCTCCGACGACCGAGCCGATCAAAAGATTTCTTTGTAGGACTGCGGATTCCGCGTTGGCCTTGTTGACGAATTCGGCGTTGTGGAAATTAATGATATCGGCTGCCTTCGCGGTTCCGGCGGAGATCTCCTGGGAGGACTCGGCGAGTGAGCCGGCGAGGCGCGTGCGCGCATCCGCTTCAGTCGTTGGAGATGAATGCCTTAAGTCCGCGATAATCTTTTCCGCGCCTTCGATATAGAGAGGAGCGTGCTCGCGCCACTTTTGGGTGGCTTTCATCATTTTTTCAGAGTTCTTCAGTTCGAAGTATTTCTTGTGGTCCTCGGCGAAACTCGCGAGGCTGGCAGCGGCATCTTGGAGTGCGCTTTCGCGGGCGGGTGATCCGGGAGCGTTGAGAGCCGCGATCGAGAGCGCGCGAAAGGTTGAGTACTGATCCGCGCGGATCTTGTTGACGAGGCTCGCCTTCGGGAGCCTCTCATCTACGAATTTCGTGAGAAGCTTTGATTGCGAGCTCAATCCGCTTGCGTACAGCCAGATGAGAATCATGGTGCCGAGGACCGGCAAAACCGTGAGAATCGCGAGACGCCCTGATAGACCACGCATTTTGGAAGCCATACCTACTCCTGGTTCATTCTTATCGGGTTGTCGGAAGTGGAGTTAAGTCGTAAATGCGCGTAAATTCGGGTGCTTTAGTCCATAATTTTTATTTAGTGATTGGCCGATGTTGAGACGGCCGCTTCAAATCGCAACGCGTTTTCGATCGCAATACCGGCCCGATCTGCGATCTCGAGCGCAACTTCCAAATCGTCGCGCGAATAACCCGAGCGTTCGCCGCAAGTTGCGATAGTCATGGCGCCTAAAACCTTTTCTTCCCGGCTGATGGGTACACAAATTCTCGACCTTAGTCCGAGCGAACGGACGGCGAGATAATATTCGTTTGTGGGCGAGCGGGTTCGAAGATCCTCATCGGTCACAATTTCGTCATACTCAGGTTCACCTGACTGGATCACCTTTCCCGTGCCAAAAGGGTCCGTCGGCTTGGTCGGGTGTTTGGAGAGAATCTCGCGAATTAGCCTAGTTTTCTCGGAGTCGGCGTGAACGACTTCAAGAGTGTGAATGCGGCCACTCGGCTCTTGCAGGTCAATCCGGC
>SXSP01000111.1 GCA_005792225.1 Bdellovibrionales bacterium
CCGGTTGGCATCTCATTAACTATCATTCGTTCGCCCTCGCGGAATCTTATGCCGAACGAGGAATGCCCGCTTACGTGGAACTTCAAAACTCGGAGTTCGCGAAAGAGTCGGAGGGCTACACGGCGACCCGTCACCAACGTGAAGTCGGAACGGGTTACTTCGACCACGTGTTGATGACGGTGAGTGAGGGGAAGGCTTCGACCGGAGCGCTTGAGCACTCAACCGAGACGGAGCAGTTCGAGGCAATCCCGACGCAAGAAGCGATCACGACGAATCGCGGGCGCACAGTGCTAATGCAGTGAACGGGCTGACGTCAGCGTTCAGATTGAACGTTTTCCATCTGAAAGTTTGATCACCGTCGATCGTCTCCGGCGCTTTAACGGCGTTTGGGGACGTCGTCGGTTTGGGGCACGACTCGATCCTTGCTGGAGTCTCCGAATCGCGGTATGCACATCGCGTCATTTGGGGGATCAAATGGGTCGAATCTTAGTTTTTACTCTCGCTCTCCTCGGTGGGCTCTTGATCTGGAGTCCGGCGCACGCTGAGGAAAAAGAGACGGAGCTTCAAGAAGTACCGAAGAAAGTTCTCTACGTTCTGCCAAACCAGCCGGTGTACCTGGTGGACGGGCAGGGGAAGGTGCTGCAGGCGCTTTACCTGCGCCCGCAACCGACACCATCGACGAAACGTTAAATACCTCTTTGCAGGCGCTCGATTCGTTTTTCGAGCGGCGGGTGAGTCGCGCGGAGAGCTGAGAAGAGACCGGCGCCTGAACCCGAGATCTTGAGCGCCGCGACGGTTTGAGACTGGCTCTCCCGCTGCACGGCCGAATTCAAATCGTGAACTCTCATTAAGCTTTTAAGTGCACCGATCATGTTCTCGCGCCCGGCGAGGCGAGCTCCTCCCGCGTCGGCGCGGTATTCACGTTGCCGCGAAAACCAACCGAGCACGAACGAACCTGGGATGAACAACAGAATTTCAAGGAGCCAAACAACTCCTATGTAGCCGAATGTTCCCAGGCCCCCTCGGTCTCGATCTCCACGAAGGAAGTTGTCGAGCGCAAACGCGACGACTCTCGCGAGCGCCATCACGAACGCGTTTACGACCCCTTGTAGGAGAGTCATCGTGACCATGTCGCCATTTGCGATGTGCGAAACTTCGTGACCGAGGACTCCTTCGACAGATCGGCCGTCCATGCTACGAAGAAGACCCGTGCTCACGGCAACGAGCGAATTGTTTTTTGTGGGACCCGTCGCGAAAGCGTTCACCTCAGGTGAATCGTAATAACCGACTTCCGGCATTTTCATGATTCCGGCTTGGCGCGCGAGGCGGTGAACGGTCTCAAGGAGTTGCCGCTCTTCCGAGTTGCGCGTTTGCGGGTCGATCACTCGAACTCCCATTCCCCATTTCGCCATCTGCTTCGAGAGAAGAAGACTGATGAAGGCGCCACCCATGCCCCAAAGAAGACAGAACGCGATAAGCGACGCGTAGTTCATTCCTTGCGCCGTGATCGTGGGCCCGAGCCCCAAGAGATTCACAACAAAGCTGATCGTCAGGACGACCACGATATTTAATGCGATGAAAAATCCGATACGTCTTAACCATGACATAAGAAAAAACCTCCGAGCGATGCTCGCGAGGTCAATTTGAGTTCGAACCGGTGTTCGTCAAGTTGCGATCGGGCGTCAGAACGCGACGCCCAAGCTTCCACCGGCCGAAAGTCCACCGAGAGAAGAAGCTTGTGAGCCACCGATGAGTGCGAGGTACTCGACTCCGAGATCAAACGAAAGCTTGGGAGTCAAGACGACTCTCACACCGGCCCCAGGAGCAATCGCGACGGCATTTGATTTCACGTGCTCCTGCGTGACGATAGTTCCGCTGGCTGTTTGGCGGTAACTCTTGACGGTACTGTTCGCAAAGCCGAGACCTCCCGCAAGAAACGGAGAGACGAGGCCTTCGCGGTTGAAGAAGCGAGCGACATCAGCTCGAAGGATCGTCATGCGAGAATTTCCGAGACTGACTTTTTGATCGAGACCGTGGGCGAAATCGACGGAAATCTTTCCTTCGAGTACGTTCCAGGATCGTGAGAAGGATAGACCCATGCTGGTAGCGCCATCCTGCAGATCGCCCTGGATTTGGCTATAGCGTGCCGCCAGGTAAGAAGTGCGGAAGCTCAGCCGATTCACGGGGAGCGGCGCCGGTTCAAATGATTCGCGGGTCGGAGCCGCGACCGCACTCGTGGCTAGGGAAGGAGCTGCCGGCGTTTCAATTTCAACAGCGGAGACAACTTGAGGTACGGGTGTTGACGCGAGGGCGACGGCGACCGGCGGATCCAACGAAACTTGCGCGACTTCAGTGTTGACAATCGGAGTTGCGACCGGCTCCACAACGGGCGTCGCTTGGGCGGTCGCTTGCGGCGCGGATTGCGGCGTCGATTGCGGTGACGATTGAAGAGTCGGCTGCGGAGTTGAAACCGGAGTCGGCACAGGTGTCGGCATGGCAGCGAGAACCGTGATCTTCGCGCTCGTCTCGTTGGCGTCGGAGATTTTGAGACGATCGGCATCGCCGATTTCTTCCGCGAGGATTTGATCTTCGAGATCTTTTAGCTGAACGGTTTCAACCGGAAGGGGAGCGGCAACGGCTTTGAATTGAACCGTTTGTTCTGCTCGTTTCTGCTCCGCTTCGGCCTGTGCGGCGGCCGCGGCTGTGGCGGAATACTCACTCGCGGGGATGCTGCGGATGACGACTCCCCCCGTATCACTCGGGCGTGCAGGAGCGTTGAAGGAAACCGCGACTCGAGTTTTTCCTTTGTAAGCTGGAAGTGCCGTAACCTGCGACTTCTTTGGTTTCGCGGCGACTTTCGCCTTCTTCTTGGGCGGAAGAGTGGTCACGGGAGATTTCCCTTTCGGTGCCGCATGCGAAACGCAGAAGGCGAGAAGGAGAGCCGAAGTCAAAGCGAGTTTGAAGCGCTTCATTGTTGGCCCCATGTTTTCTCATCAATAATTTTTGTTCCGACCGTGATGCGGTTGATGAACAGCTCGGATTTTGTTGCCGACGAAAGCGAGAGGAGTATTCCAGAAGTCTCGACGTTCGGGAGAGCCTTGTCTCCACTCTTCGCATTCACCACGCAGACGCCTTTTTGCGTGGAAGCGATCAGGTCCGCGAGCGATACGGGCGCAGCGCTCACTTCGGGAACGAGAATCGTTCCGTTATCTGTGATGGGTTGATCACCCATCGTCGTCCAAATGGCTGCGTTGAAGTTCGCGGTAAACCTTTTGTATCCATTGCTTTGATCGACTCCGGATGCAAGACGATCATGCGTCGCGGTCACCACGCGAATTCTTCGATTCGCTCGGCTACAGTTGAGATCAACAACCAAGATGACAGACGCGTTCGAAGAACCCGACTGAATCTTCGAATCAAAGGTAATTCCGTCGAGGACATCGAGTTTTTCTTCATCAAAGGCGGAGAGGCCGAGGAGTGCGCGGTTGGTGATTCCAGCATCTGACTTAAGTTGAATCGCAAGAGAGCGTGAAGTCGTTCCGTCAGCCGCAAGCTTCACGCTGGCGTCGTTCGCCGACTGATCATAGATTTCACGTGGGAGCGGATTTCGACCGTCGATGCCGACAAGGTTTACCCCGCGATCCGGGTAGACTTTGTCGCTTCGGCCACAGCCCGCGAGCAGGGAAACAGCTCCCACGAGGAGGAGGATCGATCGGGACTTCAGAAGTGTGGAGACGAATCGGTTTTTCATCATCCCTCCTGACCTCCTGAACTGCAAAATCGGGCCCGCGGGGCGGGTGCCTTGAGCCTCGACACCTGTCGAAAAATCAAACGGTGAGTTCGACCAGAATTTGTCTTCACGAGAAAGCTCTCGAGAGGTGATTTCGAACAGCCTTAGGAGTGACATCCGAGGGCTGACAGGGGTGCGCAAAAAAGGTGTCATCGGCCTTGCGAGGCGTGCGGGACTTTGTGCTATGGTGGAGGGCTCTCCTTGGAGTTTCCATGCAGGCGCAAACGAAACCAGCTTCAAAAGCCAGCTCGCTCGCGAGTCCTGTCTTTAAGCGTCTCGTTAAGCAGTCGCTCTTTGAGCGGCCGGCGGCTCGTGGTTTGATTTTGTTTCTCTCCCTCATCTCCGCGGTGGGCGGCCTCGCGAGCCCCTTCTTCCAAAAGATTTTTGTCGATCGGCTCATGCATCAAAATACGTTTGCCGGGCACGATATGAATTTCTTTTTCTCTTGGCTTGAGGGCTCTGAACCCATGCTCCTCATCGTGCTCGCGTTCTTCGCCGCCTTGGCGGCTCAGGCATTTGGGCTTCTCGCGAATTACGCCGGCGTAAGAGAGGGACTCATCATCCAGGAGAGCCTCGCGAAAGAGCTTTACGAGAAGACTCTCTCCACGCGCACGGACGAAATGGGTTCGACGACGGTAGGAGAGGTCGTCTCTCTTTACGCGACCGATATTCCGGGATCTTCGGCTCTCGTGGATCAAGTTATTCCCATGCTCGCCAGTATCGCGTTCCCGATGATTTTCGCACCCATCGCGATCCACTGGATCTGTGGGATTCCCATGACCGTGACGGTCTCGGTCATGGCGGCGATGATTTTGGTGAACGTGGTTCTCGCTTCGAGGCAGTCGCGATTTTTCTACCGCTTTAAAACACTCGCGGCGGAGCGAACGGGAATCGTCAACGAGTGGGTGCAGAATATTCGCCTGCTCAGAATCCTCGGCTGGGTGGAAGATTACGAAGAAAAAATCTTTCGCAAGCGCCGCGAAGAGACGAGCAACCGGGTCGCGATGGTGACGAACGGTCAACTCATGAACTCGTTCGGATCTTCGATCACCTACGTCTTAAATCTCACGGGTGTTGCGGCCCTCGTTTACTTGCGGGATAAGCCCGTGACCGCGGGTGAGCTCTTTGCGCTTCTTTGGATTCTTGGCGTGTTTCTCACGAGGCCATTTCGTCAAACGCCGTGGATTTTCACCTTTGTTCTCGATTCGATCAGTTCTCTTCGCCGGGTCGCGGGTTTCCTCGAGAAGCGCTCAAGCGCCGGTGGTTTTCCCAAGGATGAAATCCTCCCTGAGGCCCACGCGGCCCTTCCCATTCACGTGCGTGGCCTTACACTCAAATTTGGGGACCAGGAGAGACTGAGCGATATTGATCTCGACATCCAGGCGGGTGAATTCGTCGCGGTGGTCGGTGAAGTGGGATCCGGGAAGTCGCTTTTGGTTCTCTCGCTCATGGGAGAAACGGGCGCGTCGTTTCGCGAATTTAAGATAGGCTCAACGGATGCGCTCCGGCTCGACCTCAACGAGAGACGTCGGTCTTTCGCCTTCGTTTCGCAAGAGGGTTTCGTCATGAGCGCTTCGCTCCGAGAGAACATTGCGTTTCGATACGAAGTTCCCGCGGCAGTTGATCGCGAAATTTTGCATTCGCTCGAGCTTGCGCAATTTAGCCTGCAGGGCGAATCGGTGCGGGACGGACTCGATACGGAAATCGGTGAGCGGGGCGTGAATCTCTCGGGGGGCCAACGCCAGAGGGTGAGCCTCGCCCGCGCGCACAACTTCGATCGCCCTCTCGTTCTCCTCGATGATTGCCTTAGTGCCGTTGACGTCGACACCGAAACCAAACTGGTCGATGAACTGATCGCCGGCGCTTGGAAAAATAAAACCCGGGTTCTCGTCACGCATCGCTTAAGTGTTCTTGCGCGCGTGGATCGCGTTCTGTTCATGAAAGACGGGCGAATTCTTGATTCCGGCCGATTCACCGATCTTTTGCAAAGATCTCCCGAAATGCGCGATTTCGTGGCGAGTGTCAGGCGAGGAGAAGCGAGCGGCGAGACCTTAAAAGATTCCACTCAGGAAGGAGGGACGGATGTCACAGGCGTCGAAGCCAACGACCAACCCGAGAGCCTTCCTGAGTGAAGAGAGTTCGTTTCACGGAAAGTATTCTCGTGAAATGTTCCAGACGTTGTACTTCGCGTACAAGCCCGCGATTGTACGGGTGAGTCTTCTCTTGTGTCTCGGGCTCGCGAGTCGCGTTCTTGGTATCGGGCA
>SXSP01000112.1 GCA_005792225.1 Bdellovibrionales bacterium
AAAGAGCTTTCCGATCCTCGAAGAGGCCCTCGCTCGGGGTCAGGACGAGGAAATAGGACTCTCAGGTTTTTTGGTGTGGCCGCTCACCCACTATGTTTCAGTGCGAGGACTCCAAAGCTTTGAACTCTCAATGCAGGCACTCCATAAGATGACGCAAGTCTTTTCGGCCGAGTTCGCCATCCGCCCGTTTCTGATTCACGAAGAAGAGAAAACGTTGCACCAGCTTCATCTCTGGACCCGCGACGAGAGCGATCATGTGCGAAGGCTTGTTTCGGAAGGCTCACGGCCTCTCCTCCCCTGGGGCCAACGAATTCCGGCCTTCGTTCGAGAGCCCGAAAAAACGTGGCCACTTCTGGAGGCTCTGAAAGGTGACACGTCAAAGTACGTGCAGAAATCGATCGCGAATCACATCAACGATCATTCGAAAAATCATCCCGACTGGGTCGCGGGACGATTGAAGAGCTGGCGGAAGACCTCGACTCCCGAGGTCGATTGGATCATTCGCCACGGCTCTCGAACATTGATTAAAAAGGGGCACCGGGGAGCGCTTGAACTTCAAGGGATCAAGAACATCAGTTTTCAGAAAACGAAAATCCGTTTGCGCGAGCGACTGATCCGCGTGGGCGAGACGCTGACCATCGATCTCGAAATTCGCAATCCCCTGAACGAATCCCTCGCGGTTCTGGCCGATGTCGAAGTCTTTTTCCTAAAGGCCAACGGACAAACCAGCCCGAAAGTCTTCAAGGGTCGAAAGGTCATCCTTGAGCCATTCGCGAATGGCGCACTCGAGATCAAAATCCCTTTACGCAAAGTCACAACTCGCAAGTACTATGCTGGCACCCACGGCGTTTGCGTTCTGTTGAATGGGCAGAGGCAAAAGAAAATCGGCTTTGAACTGATTACCGAAAGTGCTTCGCCAGCTTCGAGAGGAACTCGGCGACGCCGATAGGTTTCGGAATGTATTCGACACCTTTGATGTCGCGATCCATCGAGGCGGAACTGACGATCACGGGAATATCTCGAAATCGAGTTTTTCGCACCTCTTCGAGAAATTGTCTTCCATCCATCACGGGCATCATGAGGTCCAGGACGATGACACGCGGGTTTTGCTCGGAGAGAGTGAGCACCTCAAGCGCCTCAAAGCCATTACCCGCCTCAAGTGTCTGGTATCCCTCGGCGTGAAGCATGCGGCAGAAAAGACCTCTGATTTCCTTGTCGTCTTCCACGATAAGTACGGCGCCCATACAACTATCTTAGGCACCGGCGAATCAACCGCGAAACATTGATTTCGCTCACAATGTGAGCGATTTTGTTTTAATGAAAAATTCCGAAGACTCGGAACCCCGGGTTCGTCTTAAAAAATTTCGCGAGCGCGTTCACTCCTCACAGCGCGATCTCGCGAAAGTCTTCAGCGTGGCTCCAGGCGCTATCGCCATGTGGGAGAGCGGCCAGCGCGAGATGCCCGGACCGGCCGTTGCCCTCCTCGAGAGATTGGAAGCCGAATTCGGTGGTCTCAATGACTCCTCACTGGATGCAAGTCTCACCGATTCACACCTCAGCGAGAAGTTTACTGAACTTCTATTAGTGAATACGGGTCTGCCAAATGCAAACCCCTCCGGGATACCGGAGCCGAAGAACCAAAAAACCAAGATCCGCTCGGCCATCCGCGAGCTCGTAGAAAATTATTTATCGAGGATCCCCGGAACCAGACAGATTCAGGTTGCCCTTATCGAACGCGCGTTCGATACGGTCGCGAATGCGAAGGGACTTCCGCTTAAGATAATTCAACTCGCGAGTTTTATCGACTTCGGGCTCTCACATTCAACGAGGCAGACGTTAATCGAAGTTCAATCGTCTCTCGCTCCGCTTCCCGCCAGAAAAGTTCGCGAGGTCTTTCAAGAGGAGTTCGGTCGAGCGCCCGAAGACGTGTTTGCGCACTGGAACCCACGTCCTGTCGCGATGGCGAGTATCGGGCAGGTGCACGAGGCATGGCTTCACTCCGGCGAGCGGGTCGCCGTAAAAGTTCAGTACCCGAATATCTATCGGTCCATCGTCCTCCAGACTCAGCTCTTCAAAACTCTCTCTCAATTGATGGCGCTGGTTCGCACCGACTATGCGGATACTCTCCAGAACTTCACGAAGAAGCTTCGCGAAGAGTGCGACTACTCCGTCGAGGCTGATAATCACGCGAAGTTCTACCGTGCTTTCCACGGTGACGCCGACATCGTCATTCCACGGGTCTACACGGATTACTCAACGCCGAGAATTTTTACGACCGAGTATATCGAAGGAAAGGGCTTTCACGAGTTCCTTCGCACCTCGACCCAGGAGGAGCGAGATCGTGCGGGCCTCCTCATTCATCGCTTCCATTATGAAGCGACGATGCTCCACGGAATCCTGCAGGCCGATCCCCACCCGGGAAACTATATCTTCGTTGGCGGTAAAATCGCCTTCATCGATTTCGGAAGAATCGTCGGCTTTGAACCCCAGAACCTCGACAAAACCAAAAAGTTTTATAAAGCAATTCAGGCGAATGATCCGCTCGCCACGCGGGCAGCCATGGTTGAATCGAATTACGTGCGCAACTGGAACCGCTTTGACTTTGAAGAATTCTGGACAGTGCTGACGACGCAAATGCATTACGAGCTCTCAGATAAACCGGTGAAGTTTTCTCAAGACTACGTCAGACGCATCTGGAAACTGGCTAATTCTTTCCGCCACCGCAGCCAACTGACGATGAACTCAGAGTTTTTTTGGCCAGTGTTCGCGTCGGCGAATCTCTGGAGTGTGCTGGCCGATCTTGAGGCCGAGGCGCACTGGCGCTCCAATGTGGTGCGCGCTCTCGACCTGAAGTGACGGGACCCAAGACCTTCAGGGACTTTGGTCCAGCTCCGAAGAGGATGAAACCTCTAACGGAGTCATCCCAAGATGAAGTTCAATTTGATTCTCGTGACCCTGCTCGCTCTCAGCGCCCTATCCCCTCGCGCCTTCGGCAGTGACGATCCCAAGCCCTCCGTTTCCGCCGAGCAGTCTTTAGGTTGGCTAAAGAACGGGAATATCCGATTTACCGGATCCAAACTTCGGAAAGATGGCCAAGGCGAAGCGGATCGTTCCCGGTTGAGCACGGGGCAGAAGCCGCACGCCATCGTCTTAAGCTGCAGTGACTCGCGCGTTCCGCCCGAAATCGTCTTCGATCAAAAACTCGGCGAACTCTTCGTCGTGAGAACTGCGGGTGAAGCTCTCGGCGACAATGCGATCGGGAGTATCGAGTATGCCGTAGAGCATCTCGGGTCAAAACTGATCGTGGTGATGGGCCATACCTCTTGCGGCGCCGTGAAGGCGGCTCTCGGTTCGATGGATGGCTCAAGCGTCGGCACGCCGGCGCTCGATAACTTGGTCAAAGACATTCATCCACGCATCAGCGCTTTTAAGGGAAAGGCTCCGAGCGAGAAACTTTCATCTGAATCATTCGCAAATGCTCGTGGAGTCGCGGCGGATCTGGCCCTGCGATCGAACCTGTTGCGTGAAAAAATCGCGAGCGGAAAACTTAGCGTTGTTCCCTCGCTCTACGATTTAGATTCGGGAAAAGTCATGTTCGATGCACCGTTGACCACGCCCGAGCCGGCAACACAGATTCGCACGCCGGCGAGCGCGCATCACGATCATCACTGAGGCGCGGTCTCGGCTTTGGCGGGCGTCCGCGACTTGCGGAGGATGGCGGCTTCCGACTGGAACTGCTTCATCAATTCAGGAGGTACCGGGTCCGCCGAGGGAAATTTCTGGCTCAACGGATCGACGTAGCGACCGGCGATGTAGAATTCAAAATGCAGGTGAGGCGCCGTCGACAATCCAGTGTTGCCAACGTATCCGATCGTCTGGCCCTGTTGCACGTTGGCTCCTGGGCGAATGCCATCGGCAAAACGACTCAGGTGTTTGTACGCCGTCTCGTAAGTCGAGTTATGGCGAATGCGAATCGTCTTTCCGCCTCCTCCACTCCAAGCCGCTTGTTTAATCACTCCGGAACCCACGGCGCGGATCGGAGTGCCCGCGGGGGCCGCATAGTCGACGCCCAAGTGTGGCCGCGAAATCTTGAGAATCGGATGAAAGCGCGCCTTCTGGAAACGAGAGGAAATTCGACCAAACTTGATCGGGCTCTTCAGGAACATACGGCGTAAGCTTTTGCCCTCGGGAGTAAAGTAACCAAGCTTTTCGCCGTTCATCCGAAACAGAATTGCGTCGTGCGGCTCGCCCGCGTTGATGAACTGCGCTTCCAGAATGGAGCCCCAGGCGTAGTGCTGACCCCGCACGAGCTTTTCTTCCACCGACAAATGCCATTCGTCATTCGCTCTCACTTCGCGCGCGAAATCCACCTCGAAGGCGAAGATCTCGGCGAGTTCCGCGATCAGGTAAGGGTCCATTTTTGCTTGTTCGGCGGATTCCCAAAGACTCACCTGAACATTTCCGGAGAAGGTTACGACCCGCGTTTCCGTCGGCTCGACGATTTTTTCGGCGACCCACGTCCCGTTGAGTTTACGAATCTCGAGCATCTCGATGGCGGAGAACCGAAACTTGAAACCCACGACTTCGGAATTCGGATCGGGAGTTTTCACGATCTGAAACCGCATGCCGGCTTTGACTTTCGTGAGATCGCCCACGGGCTTCGCGGCTTCCACGATCTGATGGATCACCTGCGAAGGCACCTCTAACTTGCGCAGTGAAGACGAGAGCGTGCTCTTGGGCGTAATTTCATGCGGAAAGAGCTCCTCAACGGGAACGACGGCCGCCGGTGCTACCGGTGGCGGATTCTCTTGTTCCGTCAGTGGTACGTAGGTTTCGCGCGACAGATAAAAGTGCACGCAGCACCAAATGAATGCCGCGCCCAAAATCGGAGCGATCAACCAGCGAAATATCTTTTTGTTCACCCCTCCAGTTTAGGGAAACAAGTTCAGGGGGCAAAGTGAAAAAACCTGAAGTTAGGATCTCAACTCGAACCCAATCAGTTTGATTTCATTCACATGTCGACCTCGGTCGAGGGTCTCGTGGACTCTTGTTGACTCAGGTGTGACAATGACACACATGAAACTGATTTTTTCTTTATTGGTGCTTCTCAGTTCGTTCTCAACTTCAGCTAGCTCAGCATCGACCATCCTCAATGATATTCACAGTCAGCTGAATCCGACGAGCGTTCGCGAAATTCATTCCCCTCGCAGCATCGAGCGAATTCAAGAACTCGTGCGATCAGCGCGCGAGCGCAAACTCGCGATCAGCATCAGCGGCGGCCGCCACTCCATGGGTGGTCAGCAATTTGGCGAGGGCACACTTCATCTCTCCATGACGGACTTCAATCGTATTCTTTCATTGGATGAAGAACGGGGGCTGATCGAGGTTGAATCCGGTATTCAGTGGCCGGAAATCATCGAATGGCTCTCGAAGCGGAAAAGTGGTTGGGCGATTCGGCAAAAGCAAACGGGCGCGGATCGCCTGAGCATCGGCGGAGCACTCTCGTCCAATATTCACGGACGTGGTCTAAAAATGCGACCGATGATCGATGACGTCGAATCATTCACTCTCGTCGACGCGAACGGCGATATCAAAACCTGCAGTCGAAAAGAGAACGTGGAACTCTTTCGCCTAGCGATCGGCGGTTATGGGTTGTTTGGCATCATCGGCACGGTCAAGCTGAGACTCTCTCCCCTCACCACCCTGAAACGCGTTGTTCGGATCATCGACGCTTCCGATTTCGTCGCCCTCGCGGAACGTCGAATCAATGAGGGCTTTCGCTACGGCGATTTCCAGTTCGCCATCGATCCTCATTCGCGTGAGTTCATGAAGACGGGCGTCGCTTCCCTTTACCAAGCCGTTCCGACACCCGAAACGATGCCGGAGAAACAAAAAGAGTTGAGCGAGAGTGACTGGTTGGATTTGATCGGCCTTGCGCACGCCGATAAGAAGAAAGCCTTCGAGTTTTATTCAAAGTACTACCTTTCAACCGACGGCCAGCTTTACCAGTCCGATACCCACCAGCTCGGTGTCTACCTCGATGATTACCATCGCAAGCTGGCAGGCAATGCCCAGGCGACCGAGATGATCAGTGAAATCTACGTGCCCCGCTCGAAGCTGGGTGTCCTCTTCAGGCGTCTTCGCGAGGACTTCCGCAGGAAGAACGTCAACGTCATCTACGGCACGGTCAGGCTTATCGAAAAAGATCGCGAGAGCTTTCTTGCGTGGGCCAAGGAAGATTACGCGGCCATCGTCTTCAATTTTCATGTTGAACACGACGATCAAGGGATCAAGAGGGCGAAGCGCGAGTTCCGCCTGATCATTGATCGTGCCCTCGAACTCGGTGGAAGTTACTTTTTGACCTATCACTCATGGGCGACCCGTCGCCAGGTGCTGAGGGCCTACCCCCAAATGCCGGCCTTCCTGCGCCTCAAAAAGAAGTACGATCCCGAAGAACGCTTCCAAAGCGAATGGTATCGCCATCACAAGAAACTCGTCGCAAACTGAGACGCGTACGTCGAAGAGACCGACACTTTTAATAAACTTAACCTGTGCACATCGCTGAAATGATGGGGGTTTTCCCCTTGTTTCACAATTGGGCGCAAGGCCTCCCCCTGAACCTCCGATAAGAAGGACATGGGCAAGCCAGTTAAGAAACAAGTGGTTGGTCTGTTGGTGCTCGGCGCCGGTCTGATCATGATGTTTCAAAATATGACGCTCATTGAGTTCAGTCTTCGGGATGTTCCGGCCGTGGACGAGGGAGCCCGCCGCGATCAAGCGCGCGAGCTGCTCGGGAGCTACTACACGGAGAGCCCCGCCCGCAAAGTCGAAGGCGAACGCTACCTGAACTATCTCATTTTCAAAGAGATCGAGAAGTCGCTGGGGCTTCAGTGGAAACACCGGGCTTTGGAACTCACCCAAACCCTGATCGCCGAAAGCCGAAAGATGGAGTTTGATCCCATCTTCATCCTCGCCGTCATTCGCACCGAGAGCCAATTCAATCCGAATGCAAAAGGGTCGGCCGGCGAGCTCGGGCTCATGCAGATTCTACCGCCCACGGGCGAGTGGATCGCGAAGAAGTACCGCTTCGAATGGCAAGGCGATCGAACGCTCTACGACCCCGTGACGAACATTCAAATCGGTATTCGATATTTCGATTATCTGCGCTCGCAGTTTGATGGGACCGCGTACAATTACTTGCCCGCCTACAACATGGGCCCGAAGAACGTTCGCCGGGTCAATCGTGAGATCGCGAGCGTTGATGCCAACGGTGTCCCCGTTCCACGGATTTACGCCGCTAAGGTCATGAAGAACTACCATGCTCTCTACGAGCAGCTCATCCAGGAGCAGAACCGTCTCGTTCAATACGCTCGCGCGACGGAATCAGACTTCAAATCAAATCAGTGACGGCTTTGATTTTTTGGCTTAACTACCAGCTATGACACTTGATCCAGTCGCAAAAATTTTTATCGTTGTCGGAATTGTTCTGATCATCGCCGGAATCGCGTGGCAGTTCGGCTTTATCCAAAGTCTCCGCCTCGGCCGTTTGCCAGGCGACATCGCGATCGAACGTGAGAACATGCGCTTCTACTTTCCAATCACGACCGCGATTCTCCTCAGCGTGATCCTCACGCTCGTGTCCTGGCTTTTCCGAAGAGGATAGATCAGGACTGGGACGCTCCCGAGCTGCGTGGTAATTTGGTCTCCATCCATGAAGCGCACCAAAAAATTTCTGATCGCCTCGACATTGTTTCTTCAACTCGAGTCCGCTTTCGCATTCGACTGGCGAACCGCGGATCGCTCCAGTGCCGGCATCGCACCTCAGCCCGAAGCCGAAGCCCGCGCGGTCGTTCAGGTCTACGCGGCCCGGGTTGTTCGTTGGCGTAAATACTTTGCCGTACACAGCTGGATCGCGACAAAAGAAGCGGATGCGGATTTTTATCGAACCTACCACGTGATCGGCTGGAGACTTCGCTACGGCCAGAGCGTTGTCGTCATCGATGAGACTCGTGAACCCGATGCGCGGTGGTTCGGAAACGAACCCGAGCTTCTCCTCGATCTACGAGGGCCGGCCGCGGAGCGTGCGATCCCGAAAATTCACGCGGCGGCGAATGCGTACCCGTACCCCGATACCTACCGCGCTTGGCCGGGTCCCAATAGCAATACTTTCATTTCGTACATCATTCGAAAGACACCCGAGCTTCGAGTGGAACTCCCGCCCCACGCCATCGGAAAGGATTGGATCGAAGACGGAAAACTCGTCGGCCTCTCCGAATCCAAAACGGGAGTTCAGTTCTCGCTCTTCGGTCTTTTGGGACTTACCTTGGGATTAGGCGAGGGTGTTGAATTTAATCTCTTGGGTCTTTCGTTCGGTGTCGACGTTCTCAGGCCTGCCGTCAAGCTTCCGCTCGTGGGTCGCTTGGGAATGCGCGATTCAGCCGTGGTCGAACCTGAGCCGGAAGAAACTCAGGCAAAGGTTGCACTCGATCCGCAACCGCCGATTGAAATTCCGTAACGTTTCGGAAGCTGCACTTGAGCCATGGAGATCGAGACGTTAGAAGCAGGGCATGCCAGCTCTCTTCGACAGTCTCCCGCCCATTTACCGTTCACTCCTTCCCCAAACGTTTGAAACGAACGTCGCCGATGAGAGCAAGGCCACTTGCTCGAACTGCGCCATGTGTTCTTCAAATCGGCAGTCGCTTCCGGGTGAAGATTCCACTTTCTTCGAACCCAACGTGAAATGCTGCACGTTTCATCCGTCGCTCCCCAACTTTCTCGTCGGAGCCATTCTCGCGGACTCCTCGGTGAACAAAGAAACCGGCCGCAACCGCATTCAAGAGAAACTCGCGAGTCGCATCGGCGTCACACCCTACGGAATCGCCGCGCCCGCGAAGTACACGATGCTCTACGGAAACACGCGTGAGTTTTTCGGTCGATCCAGAGCCATGCGGTGCCCGTACTACGTCGATGAAGGCGGGGGCCTCTGCTCGATCTGGGCCTACCGCGAGGCGGTTTGCTCGACGTACTTCTGCAAGCACGTCGCGGGCGCGGATGGACGTCGCTTCTGGATGTCACTGAAGTCTTATCTGGCGCTGATTGAACAGCAACTCTCCCGCTACGCGATCTTCAAGCTGTATCCCGAGTATCTTCTGACGGGCCGCCACCCCGCGGATCCTCCCGCGCGCAAGCTCGACCGCGAGGAACTCGAGGACCTTCCACCGTCGGAAAAAACTTACTCGCGACTTTGGGAAAGCTGGACCGGGATGGAGCGAGAGTTCTTCATCGAATGTCATCAGCTCGTGAGCTCGCTCAAAGAGGAAGAGGTTCGCGACATCCTGGGCATCGACGGTGAGATTTCCCTGACGTCGATGAAAAAAAATCTGCGAGACATGCAGGCGCCACGGCTTCCTGAGAAGTTGAAGATCAACCAGGATCTCACGCTCAAGTGGCTCACAACCGGAGAAGTCGTCCTCGGAGCTTATAGCGAACTCGACGCGTTGGCGCTACCCGCATCCGCTTTCCCTCTTCTTCAAGAGTTTCGCGGTGATCAGACGGTGAGTGAAGTTCGCCAAAAACTTCGCAGCGAAAAACAAACGGACTTCGCGGACGAAGTCCT
>SXSP01000113.1 GCA_005792225.1 Bdellovibrionales bacterium
GACATCGTTTGCGACAAGTCACCCTTCGCCACCGACGCACTCACTCGCGCCATCTCCGTCGTCGGCTGCACAAGATCCGCAATCAGAAGGTTGACCGAGTCGACCGAGGTCGCCCAAGCACCTTTGACCGAGCCCATGGAGACCCGCTCGGTCATCTTTCCCTCGAGACCGACGATGTCGCGCACGCGCGAGAACTCGACGGCCATCGATTCGTTCATTTCGATGATGTCGTTCAAGACCTCACCGATCTCCGAAACAATCCCTTCTGCGGCAACCGGCATGCGCACGGAGAAATCGCCCTTTCGGACGGCCTTCACAACGTGGAGAAGGGAGCGCAATTGAGATGCCGGAGATTGATTGGAAGTCGGCTGAGAATCGAGCGAAGGTCCATCCGCCCACGCAATCGCGTGAGGCATATCGAATGAACTATCGAGACCCTTCGTCGTAATCTTTTTTGATTTGCCCTCGCCCTTCGGTTTTTTCGACGTGGGCTTCCGGGAATTGACGGATTCCATGGATGATGACTCCTGTGCGGTAGGAAATCTGTAAAATCCTTTGAGCTCGTTAACGCAAGATGAAGAGAGTTCCAAAATTCCGGCATTTTATGAACCTAAGCCACGCGTTGTGCAGAAATCTCCACAAGTCGACCTAAGTTGCGTATAGGATTAAATATTTTTGCGGAAAAATGAGTCACATTTGTGCCTCACCCAGAGTGAGGGCTTTGAGGCTATTAGTCAGAAATGCCCGCTTGAGAGGCAAGTGAGTGTGGGCAACACGCCACGCGCTGATCGCCCAGGACGCTTGAGGTTTGCGCCTCGGCAGAGAGAACTGCTTTGAACGAAGGCCCGTAGGCCTCTCAGAATGTCTCGTCTTACTTACAAAGAATTGAGTAGAGGAAGCTGTTGGATGTCGGGCGCTCAACGCCGAAGCTGCCGTTACTTTCAACGTGGACGACGGGCTGACCGCCGCGGCCGTGAACGGCGTTCATAACGAACTTTCCGCTCTTACAATGGAATCCGAAGCTCGCATCGATGCAGTCCGCACGCTGCTCGCCGGCGATCGTGCGGAAGGTGCTCTTCAACAGGCCTGAGCCGTTCCGATAGATCTTGAGGGCGTTATAGCCATCGGTGCACTCGTAAACGAGCGACGCGTGGGCGTTAGAAGCAAAGCCGGCGAGAACCAATGCGGTGGCGAGGATTGTCTTTTTCATGAGGCGCAAGATACAGGCAACGGTGGGGAATTTCGAGCCCGATTGCGCCGGGCCGAAAAACTTCCGTGGATGTCAAAATCCTCGACAGCGGGGTGTCGACCAAATAAAAACGGCGCCCGTTTCGGGGCGCCGCCTTAAGGTGCTGATCCTCGAGCACCGACTCCTATCCGAGCAGGAAGGATAACTTGATCAATAGAAAGTGCGGTTCGTCTTCGCCATGTTGCGAAGAGGAGTCGACGGCTTGAAGCGAATTCCGTATTGGGTCGCATACACTTCAAGTTCGTCGGCGATCGCTTGCGTGCCGACCGTGTCGGCGTAACGAAGCAGACCTCCGCGGAACGGCGGAAAGCCCGTTCCGGTGATCATTCCGAGATCCACCTCTTCAGGTGTCTCGACGATGCGCTCTTCGAAGAGAATCAAAGCCGCCTCGCTGATCATATTGTAGACGCCGCGGTTGATGCACTCTTTGGAGCTGAGCTTGTTCGTCGGCTCCCCGAGTCCGAGCTCCGAGTAAACTTTTTCGTCTACTCCGAGAGACTTTCCGCGATCGTCGTACAGATAAAAACCTTTTTTGTTTTTCTTGCCCAAGCGATCCGTCTCTTTGAGCTTCATCATGACCGGCGGGATCATGATGCGATCGCCGAGCGATTCGTGGAAAATCTTCGCGACCTTAATGGAGACGTCGATGCCGACTTCATCCATGAGGGCGAAGGGTCCCATTGGCATTCCGAATTCTTCCTTGTACATCTTGTCGACCTTCTCGATCGACATGCCTTCTTCAAGCAGCCAAGCCGCCTCGATAAGATAAGGAACGAGAAGACGGTTCACCAAGAAGCCCGGTCCGTCTTTTACCACGACGGGAAGTTTTCCCATCTTCTTCGCGAGATCAAAGATGGTCGCGACTGCCACATCGCTCGTCTTTTCGCCGCGGATGACTTCAACGAGCGGCATCTTGTGCACGGGATTGAAAAAGTGCATGCCGACGAAGTTTTCCGGATGCGGGTGGCCCTTCGACATCTCACTGACGGAGAGCGAGGAGGTATTGGTCGCGATGATGCAATCGGGTTTACATTTCCCAGCCGTTTCCGCGATGACCTTTTGTTTGATCTTCATGTCTTCGACGATCGCCTCGATGACGACATCGAGTGTTCCGAATCCCGCGAAATCGAGGCCGCCGGTGATGAGGCTCATCTTGCGGGTGAAATCATAGCTGTTGAGCTTTTTCTTTTTAACGAGTTTGTCCCAGAGATCCCGCGCGTGCGCGAAACCGATCGCGAGCGCGCCGTTGTTGATGTCCTTCAGACGAACTTCGATTCCCTTATCGGCCGCAACGTAGGCGACACCACCACCCATCGTGCCCGCGCCGAGAACACCGATGCGCTTGACGGGATGAGGCTTCACGTCGCCCGACACACCTGTTTTCTTTTTCACGCCCTCCATCATGAAGAAGACGTTGATCAGATTTTTTGAGACGTCCGTGACCGCGACGTCGCAGAAGTGATCGACTTCGATAGCGAGCGCCTTCTCGCGGCCCGAAGCGGTTGTCGAATCGATACCGTAAGTTTTTTTGATGACGTCAATGGCCTTCAACGGAGCTGGGTAGTGACCGTTCGTCGCCTTCAAGGTCATCTTCCGCGCTTCGGAGAAAATCTTGGGGCGAACGAGGGAAGACTCCATGAGCTTCGCCGCGATCGTCTTTGGCTTGTAGAGCTTTTTTCGTTTCGCGAGGCGGCCTTCCTTGATGAGCTCTTCGGCGAACTTCATCGCCTGCCCCTCGAGGATCGATGGATGCACGACTTGATCAACGAGACCAAGCTTGAATGCCTTTACGCCATCAACGCTCTTTCCTTGCAAGATAATGTCGAGCGAAGCTTGAAGTCCGATCGTGCGCGGAAGGCGAACGCAACCGCCAAAGCCAGGAATGATTCCGAGTTTCGTCTCGGGAAGTCCGATGCGCGTGGCACCGTCCTCGGTGGCGATTCGGTAATCGCACGCGAGAATCATCTCGCAACCACCGCCTAAGCAAGCGCCATGAATCGCGGCGATCACGGGCATTTTCAAATCTTCGAGGAGATTGAAGACTTCGTGAGCCGCTTTGAGCGAAGGCATGAACGCTTCGCGCGTCTTCAGAGATTTGATCTCCTCGATGTCGGCGCCCGCGATGAAGATACTCGATTTACGCGAGACCATGATCGCAACTTTGAAGTTGGAGCGATTGAGCTCCTCCAGAACCTCGCGAAAACGAGTCATCACGGGAGTCGAGAGTTTGTTGACCTTCTCGCCGACGAGGTCCCATTCAACGAGAGCGATATCACCCTTGGGAACGATGCGAATGCTTTCCTGGATGCTCATTCTCTTACGCCTCTCTTTCAAGGATCATCGATCCACCTTGACCACCGCCGATACAGAGGGTCGCGAGA
>SXSP01000012.1 GCA_005792225.1 Bdellovibrionales bacterium
ATGCCGTTACCCATGTAATTTGCGTAGTGGCATCGACGCGGTGGCGTCCAGCGATTGGCGCCCATCTGGTAGGCATTGTGAAGCGGAACCATGTGATCGATATCGAGGGCACGCGCCTTCTTAAACTGATTCCCGCTGTAAGGGTCGTTCCAGAGCCCCGTTGAAACCGAGCAGCCGGCAGCCGTGTATTTCACTTCGACCGACGGATCGGCGTCGCGAATTAAGACGAACGCGCGCATGTTCCGGCAATCATTCTGGTAAGGTCGAACCCATGTGCCGAAGTCGACGATCCGGTCATAATCATCTGGCAGGTTGCTTCCGCGAACGACGTTCGCCCGCAGGTATTCGAGAAGGTCGACGATGCCATTGGGGTCGCGCCCGAAATCGTTGAGATCCCAACGCGTCCAACTCTGACCGACGACATCTTCAAGAACTTGAAACGGAGATGTTGTCGATTGCGGATCGGGAGTGGATTTCGCCTTGGCGGCGTTCGGGAGAGCCAGAAGAGCGACGAGGAAGAAGATCCTCATCGAAATCGAAGTCGCGTAACCTGATGTCGGGAGAAATGACAGACTACATTTCGTGAACATCGCGGCCCTCCGCAAAGGCATTTGCTTGGCTTGGATCCTAGGCCCAGATCCTAGGTAGGCAGGCGGAGAACGGCAATGTATTTTACGACAAGAAATGGTTGGTGAAACGATGCGCTGGAAAGTTTATCCCCGGTCGCATCGTTCCAAGGTCAGGCCAAGATCAAGCCAAGATCAAGATTGCTGCTTGTCTGCTTTTTTTCCGCGCAGGGCGGTCTCTTTGCCCGTGTGCTGACGCCAGTCGTATTCAGGATTCGCCTTAAGGCGATCATCCCACTTTTTCCATTTTTCTTCGGGGAACTTGTGCATCACGCGGCCCTGGTTGTCGAAAATGTCAGGGTCTTTTCCGAAGAGAAAATCGCCGATGCCTTTAAGGATACCCATGTTGCAGAACTCCTCTAAACGTCTGTGGTAACCATCAGTTATGTCATTCCGTGGTTCCGCAGGTCAAGAGGCGCTCAGCCACCGCACTTGATATTGGCGCAAGTGTCGATCCAAACGAGTTGAACTTCCTCTTCAGCGGGGCCGCGATTGTATTTCGCCTTATGAAGGAGTGAATAGCGATCAAAACACTTCGTCGCAGCATCATCAAAGGCAGTGGCTTCATCCGGGCCCTTGCCAACGATCGTTCCGATGTCGTTCGTTTTCACCTTGCAGGTCGCGTCTTTGGCGAAGGCATTCGGAAGCCCCATAACGGATGCGAAGACGACGGTAAAAAGAAGTGCACGTTTCATATCTCAACCTCCCTGATCAAACCCTTACCCCACCAAATTGCAACGGCTGGCCCAACCGTAGGTCGGGCGGGGAGAACGTAAATACCTGAAATGAGGTGCTTATGGCGGAACCGCCTCCGCACGGGGAGGGCCCAAAAACGGCCTCCGCCCAACGACGCCCTCCGGATGTCCAAACCCTAGACAAGGGGAAAAAGAACCGTTTTCAGCTCTCAGCTCTCCGCTCTCAGTCCCGGCCCTCGGGTCGGTTCCCAGGCCCTGTGAACCGGAACCGGAACCGGAACTGGGAACCGGGACTGAGAGCCGAGAGCGGAGAGCCGGAACTGTGGACTGCCTGAGCTCCGTTTGTGCCCATGCTCTGGCCGTGATAGCCTCCGCCATCTATGACAAACGAAGCGAACCGTGTTTCCGAGCGCCAACAAAAACTCATCGAAGAATTTTCGAAGATCCCCTCGTGGGAGGATCGCTACAAACGTTTGATTGAGCGAGGAAAGAAGCTCGCAGCTCTGCCCGACGAGCTTCACGATGAGAAGTACAAGGTGCGCGGTTGTCAGTCGCAGGTGTGGCTTCATGCGGCCTTGAATCCTGATAAGACCGTTGCACTTCAGGCTGACAGCGACGCTCTCATCGTCAAGGGACTCGCCGCTCTTTTGGTTGAGACCTACTCGAATGCAACACCTGAGGAGATCCTCGCGGCCTCTCCTCAGTTTCTAAAGGAACTCGGATTCGAGGGACACCTCTCGCCATCGCGAGCGAACGGCCTCTACGCCATGCTTAAACAGATTTTGTATTACGCCACGGCTTTTCAAGCCCTGGCGAAGATGGGTCGATAGAAGCCACGCTTACAGATCCAGCTTAGAGATCCAAGGTCGCGTGGATGCGGCTCGTGTCGTCGTTGTCGTCGAGAACTTGGATGAACTCGAAGACCTCTTTTTTCTGGGCGTCGTTCAGTTCCGTTAAGTTTTTGGGCTTATAAGAGAGTTCAGCGGCTTTCACTTTCCATCCGCGGCCCGTCAGCGTCGTCTCGATCGACTTTAGATCTTCGGGCGCACCGTAAAAGCGAAAGACGCCTTCGCCCATGGCTTCCACTTCGTTGGCTCCCGCTTCAATCGCTTCTTCTTCGGGATCTTTCACGTTGGCGTTTGATCCTTCAACGAGGCTCACGCGATCGAACATCCACGCGACGCTCCCGATTTCTCCGATGCGGCCGCCGTTTTTGTTGAAGATGTTGCGGATCTCGCTCGAGGTCCGGTTGCGATTATCGGTTTGTGCCTCGACGAGAATCGCGACTTGGTGGGGACCGTAGCCCTCGTAGGTGATTTCTTCGATTTGGCTTCCATCATCGAGAAGCCCGGCGCCTTTTTTGATCGCGCGCTCGATCGTATCCTTTGGGCACGAGGCTTCGCGAGCTGCGTCAACCGCCATGCGAAGGCGCGAGTTGGCTGCGGGGTCGGGGCCGCCGAGTTTCGCCGCGACTTGAATTTCGCGCGCTAACTTCGTGAAAATGGCACCCTTTTTTGCGGCGTTCGCCGTGATCCCTGCGTTTTTCCAGCTCTTACCCATGCGATCGATCTCCCTCAGGACTGAGATCTCCAAAGTAGTGTTCGATTTTAGCGCCTGTCCAGGATTTTTCGATTGGCGAAAGCTGCCGCGCGATGGCACGAAAGAGGGGTGACGAACTGGTTTTCGATTCAAAGTCCTTACGAAAAAATCGCGCGACTTCCCGAGGCTCTCGGGTCGGCAGAGCGTCTTACGTCTGCTCTCAGGAATTTTCCCTTGGGACGAGACGTTCGCGTCGTACCCATGCATGAGCTTCCGCCAAAACCGGGGCTCTCAAGTGCTCGCGGGCAGGCAAGACTTCTTCATGACCTCGCGAGCATCGAGCTGCAGGCGATGGAGCTGGCGGTGCGCACGCTCCACGAATTTCCGGAAGCGCCTAAGGATTTCAAACAAGAACTCGCCGACATCGCTCTCAGCGAAGGACGCCATCTCGATCTTTGCTTGAGGGGAGTGGAAGCCCTCGGCTCGCGCTGGGGCGAGTGGGATGTTCACTTGAGTCTCTGGAACACGGTTGGAAATTCCGACTCCCTCCTGGATCGTATCCTGATCGTGCATCGTTATCTGGAGGGCTCGGGCCTTGATGCCGGAGATTCGATTTTGCGGAGACTGAGCGGTGTTGCCGACAAAGCGACCCGAGATGTTGTGAAGGTCATCGTGAGCGAAGAAGTCGGTCACGTGCTCTTCGGAAGTACGTGGTATCGCCGAATCGCGGAACTCACTCAAATCTGCCCGGAGAAAGACTTCGC
>SXSP01000114.1 GCA_005792225.1 Bdellovibrionales bacterium
GAAGGCAATGATCGTCGCAACCCAACCGGCGACGTAAGGCTTCGAACCCCCCGTCTGCCAAGAAACCGCGATCAACACGACGCCGACGAGATAGAGAATCCACGACCACATGAAGGGATGGAAGAGTTTCAGGTGAACTTCGAGTCGAATGTCTTTTTCTTGCGGATAAAGCGCGGGGTTCTGCGCGCGCGCCGCCGTCTTGAAATCCTCGACGGCTTGGGCGAGCGACGGAATCGTCGGATCGTGCTCTTTCGGGGCTTGGGTTGCGTCGTTCGCGGGCAAAGCCTGAATGAACGAGCGAATCACCGTCGCGAATTTCGCCTGCATATCGTCGCGGAGATCGGAGACAGTCGTCCACTTCTCCGGCTCCCCGACCCGACCGTTGGGCCCTTGAGTCGGCTCGGTACCCGGCGCTGGAGGCACGACCCGCATCGCCTGACCAAGTTTGAACGCCTGGTAGGTTCCGAGCTGATTCTCGAGTCTCTGAACCGCCTGATAATAAGGAGTGAGCTTTTCTCTTTTTTGGCGTTCGCCATTTAATTCTTGAAGAACGAGGCCCAGGCGATCATTCGCGAGGAGTTCGGCGGGCGAAAAATATTTGATCTCCGCCGGAAGCTTCAGCGAATCCTTGAGACCCTTGTGTGCGACCTCGACAATCTTTTGATTGTCCCAATACTGAGGAACGAGCATCCAGGTCATGACGATTTCGAGCGCGGGCCTGGATTCACCCGTCGGCGTCTTATAAGTCTGCTTTCCGTAAATGAGCTGGAGAGTCTCGCGCGCGAGAGATTCAAAAGGCTTTACACGACCCGCGTCCTGAACCGGCAAGTAGCGAAGCGGCTCCGTTTCGGGCGCGGCATGCGCGACTCCCGCGAAAAGGACCGCGAACAACATCGAGGACAGGAGGGCGACGATGGCTCTTCTCATGCTGCATTTACCTCATTGCGGCTGGCGGCTGCACGGGCCGCGCGTCTCTTAAACCAAAACAAATGAATTGTTCCCGCGACGATCAGAAGCGAACCGAGGTACTTGATCCAACGACCCGGATCCCAGTTCACCGACAGAATCGAGGCGATCGGTTTCCCTGTTTGGGGATCTTCCTGAAAGCTCGCTTGATAGAGCGTATAGCCGTTGTACTTGAGAGGCTCGTTCATCGAGATCACATGATTGTCGAGACCCGGAACCGAAACCACGCTCTCGTAGCTTGCGGCTCTCAGCGTTCCCGGATAACGACCGATGTTGAACTTTTTCAGTTGAACGTCAAAGCCGAGATCAAGCCTGCGGTTCGAGTACGAAACGATGTAAACCGCTTCGTTCGTGAAAAGCTTGACCATGGAATTGAGCTGGAGCCACTGCTCCTTACCGTTGAATTCCACTTTCGCGGCGGCGTTCGTCAACTCCGTCGGGCGCGGGTTCTTTATGAAGTTCACCTTATTTTCTGCAACCGGCATGTACTTGAGAACGCGTAAGACGAGACCCATCCAGCCGGTCTCGACCATTCCACCCGCCTGCACCGTTCCCTTCTTCACTTTGCCGGGTGTCCGCGCGGTGTGGACCTCGTATTCGAGAGTGTCGTTTGATTTGGGACGAAGGACGAGAACGTTTTTTCCTTCGACGTTCACGTACTCACCGGTCGCAAGGACGACCTTGGCCGGCCCGAGATCTTTTTCGACGTCGCGGCTCTTCGCCTCTTGGTGAATCCAATCCGTCATATTCACGCGGTCGTTCTGAAGCTGAAAGCGAACGGCGGCGCCCGCGTTTTCATCTTTCGATTCGACGATCTTTTCGTCACGGAACGCGTACGGATAATACTCCGTCACTTTGATCTGCGAGCCGGGGATTTCGATCGCGAGCGGCTTTTCGGCCGTCGGCGGTTTTAAGAAAAAATCGACCTCTTGATCGAAGAGCTTCCGGTAGGAGCCTCCGTCGAGAGAAGCGTAGACCGTGAAATCCGTCTCCGGAGCCGTCACGTGCCGTCCCGCGCGATCGTATTCAAGGACGATGGACCCGTCGATTCCCCAAATACGGGTGATGAGCGATCCAACCATGAGGATGATGATTCCGATGTGCGCGAGGATGAAGCCCGTGTGCTTCTGCTGCCAAGGCCAGCGATCGATCATCACCGCCGTGAGACTGATGCAAAGGAGCGCGATTACCCCGTACATCCAAATCGAATGGTAGACGAGCTTACCGGCAGCTTGAGCGTTGAGCTCGGCTTCGACGAATGTGCCCCAGGCCGTGAGGCCGCCGAGAAGGAGGATGATGATGACGGCCAGCTCGATCGAAGCGAGCTTTTTAACGATGAGTCGGAAGATCGAAGGCTTCGGTTTTAATGAAGACATCAATAACCCCGCCCGCGGATGCGCCAGTGGTGTTGACCTATGTTGTGCATGGGGCCAAGGATAATCCCCTCATTATTAAAGGGCAAACCCCTAATCTTCGAAATAGGCGTCAGTGATGCGTAGGGCCTGAGACCACGGTGCCGGGCTCTACGGGAGTGACTCCTTCAAGGCCGTAAGCTTCATCCAAGTTCTCAGAGGTGTTCTCGAAGTCGATGTCGTGAGCAGGCCGCGCATCCGACCACTCGTTTTCGAAAACCATGTCGAGTGGATTTGCGGGCTGCACGAGATCCAGCTGTTCAGATAAATCGTTCGCATCCGACGAGGCTCCCGCCTGACCTGGTCCAACGGCTAGGAACGCGACCACACATGCTGTGGCGTGGATCGCAACGGCCGAGGTCAATAGACGACGGTTCATAATTCCTCCTGGAGATTTCGCTGGAGGAGGGCTAGCAAAAACTATCGACCCGGGTCAATGGATGCGCGAGCGCGCGCGTCAAACTGCAGGCAGTGCGGCAAAGATTTTTTCCACAGCCTTCTTCAACTGATTCTGCAGAGATGCGAGTTTTTCGGGGATGAGTTTCTTCGTTTCCTCGTTCATGTAAAGCGCACGATTTAACTCAACCTGAATGGATTCTTGCCCGCGCTGCGGATCGCCGTAAGTCTCCGTCACCCGGCCGCCCTTATAGGGCCAGTTATAACCAACTTGGAATCCCGCGCTCTTGTAGGCATCGATGACGAGGTCCTTGAACATCGCCGAACAACTCTTGCCGTCGCTATCACTCACGACGATGTCGGCTCGGCGCTCACCCGGATCGCGATGCTCCTTGGTGCCAACGGACGGCATACTGTGAGCATCGAGATGATAGACAATATCGGCTCCCCTTGCCTTGACGGCGGAAAACAGATTTCGGACGTCTCGATGAAACGGCTCGAAGTATTTTTCCACGAGAACATCATGCGTCTCCAGCGGCATCGGAGCCGGCATGAGCTTTTCGCCCTTGGTCGTTATCGACCAGTGGAGTCCCCGCGGAAATTTTCCAGAAGGATTCGTGTGACCTTGGACCGAGTCGGCATCGACATCATCGCGCCACCGGTTCAGATCGACGGCGTAGCGATGCCACTCAGTTTTCACGTGCGGGATTTCAAGTTCCTGCAAGACGGGCGCGTAGAGTTTGTCGACGTAGCGATCGACGTCACACATTAAAAGAGTTTCGGGAAGGGTCGCGAGCCACGGAGTCTCGTCGGGAACGCGCTCGCCCGAGTGCGGAATGGTGATGATGAAAGCTCTCTTGATCGTTCCGGTGAACGGCATCGACTCGACCTCTGGTTCACGTTTCTGGTTCACGTTGCTGGTTCAAACCTCTCGTTGAATCGTCTCTCGCTTTCGACTTACTATCGAAGGATGAGCACAAACGAGCGCGCCCCTAAAATCTACACGCGCACCGGCGACAAAGGCAAAACAAGTCTGATTGGCGGTGCAAGGGTTTCGAAGTCTCACATCCGCCTGGATGCTTACGGCACGATTGACGAAGTGAACTCAGTTCTCGGCGTCGTCAGGAGCGAGCTCCCCGATCAGGAGAAAGCGGCCATCGATACAATCCTCGCCCGCATTCAATCGGAACTCTTTAACCTCGGAAGCCAGCTCGCCTGCGAAGACGAGGCGATGCGCGCCAAGCTCCCGTTTATCGGCGAAGACTCGATTTTGGCTCTCGAAAAACAGATGGATGATTACTCGCAGGTTTTGAAGCCGCTTAAGAACTTCATTCTCCCGGGTGGCTCGCGAGCCGCCAGCCACGCTCATGTCGCACGCACGGTTTGCCGCCGCGCCGAGCGCCTTTGCGTTGCCCTCGCGGATAACGGCGAAGCCGACGAGATCAACGTTCGTTACGTCAATCGACTGAGCGATTTTCTCTTCGTTCTCGCCCGCTACCTCAACCACCTCATGAAAATCGACGAGCCCATATGGAAATCTTAAAGGCCTCGGAATCCGACAGTCAGAGGCTCAAAGCATTTTTCGAGCGAATGGTTCTTCCGGGCGCGATCGATTTCTCGCTTCAGCGGAGCGGGAGCTTCTTCGATCAATACCGTTTGTTTTCTGATGACTTCGAGACATTGATCATGGTGGACGATGATTTCGAGATTGCGGGAATGGCCTCGGTCCTCTTCCGTGAAGGCATCGTTCGCGGCGAGAAGCAGACCTGGGGCTACGCCACCGACCTTCGAATCGCGCCGACGAGAAAGGCCATCTCACAGTGGGCACAAAAGTTTTTGCCCGAACTCGAGAGCGCGTGCGAGTCGCGGCGGTGTAAGTATGTTTTTTCCGCCGTGCAAACGTCAGACAATCAGGCTTACAACGCTTTGATACGACCCGCGAGCCACACGCGGCGGCGCCTTCCGCGCTATCATCTTGTGAATCGCTTTCGCATCGTGGGCCTTCACGGGCGCGTGCCGTTTGGCGAGAAGCCACTCCCCTCCATCCGCCTCAGCGAAATGAAACACGCGGATCTCGAACCGCTCTGCGCTTATTTGCAAGAGCAAGCCATGCACCGAACGCTCGCGCACGTGCATACTCCCCAAAATTTTTTAGAAGAACTCAGCCGGTGGCCGGGCTTACGCATCTCAGACTTTCGCATCGCTCGCGACTCGAAAGGAAAAATCCTCGGCTGCGCGGCCCTCTGGGACGGACGCCCCGTTCAGACGTACGTTCCCCAAAACTACAACGGCTTTGCCCAAACGCTTCAACAAACTTTGTGGCTCGCGAGTCTCACGCGGATCGTGCGCCCCATGGCCGATCCCTTGGAGCCCATGCAGATGCAGTATCTCACGCACCTCTGCTGCGATTCTCCCGAAGTTTTCCATCGGCTGGCCGATGATGCGTTCGAACGAGTTCGCCGTCCCGACTTTCTCGCGTACATGCATTTCCGCGGAAACTGGCGAACGCTCCCGCCGACTTCTTTTATTTCGACGTCGCTCCCCTACGGCTTCTACATGGTTTTGCCACCGAACCTCGAAGCTCCGGATCTGCGCGCGAAATCCAGACCGGGCTCGCCGATGGATTACCTTCCGCCGGAGTTCGAACTCGCCTGGATTTGACGATCGCCCTCACACCTTTACGGCGCGAGTGGCGATGTAACATTTTAGAAATTCATTGATCGGTGACGAGCCTTTCCAGCCGTCCTCATAAAAACCGGTAATCGCGAAGCCCGCCGCGATCTGCCCGCCGATCAAGTCTTCCAGCGAGTGACCATAGTGAATTGGCTCATCTTCGCCGTAGAATCGCATTCGCTCTTCCGCCGAAATGCTGGTCAAATCCGAGTACGGAATCTTGTGCTTCATCTGCACGATGTTCTTCCTCTCAAGCTCCGCATCGACGGTGAAAGCCACGGGATTGGTAAAACCTGAAATGAGGGTTCCACCTCTTCGCAGAACACGGAATGCTTCTCGCCAGACAGGCATCACGTCGGGAACGAAGGCATTTGAGCAAGGATGAAAAATAAAATCGAATGAGCCGTCAACGAAGCGGCTCAAGTCTGCCATGTCCCCTTCGACGGTCGCGATGTCGAGCCCGTCCCGAGAAGCCACCATCAAATCCTGCTCGAGCTGCTTGGGAGAGTTATCGAACACCGTGACCCGCGCACCGGCCGCGGCGAAGAGTGGCCCCTGTTGCCCACCTCCGGAAGCGAGCGCCAAAATTTTAAGTCCCCCCATCGACGGAAACCATTCTCGAGGTACTGGCTTTTCGGGAGTGAGCACAACCGACCAATTTCCCCGCCGCGCCTCGGCCACCTGCTCCGAGGTGACAGGAGTCGTCCACGGATTACGTTTTTCTACCTGGCGATTCCACGCTTCTTTGTTGAACTTCACTGGATCCATTTGTGCCTACTCTCGTTGTTTGCGCGCGGGTTTTGGCCCATCTTTTCGGGAGACCACGAACCTGTCACGGAAGATTTTCGTTTTAAAGAGGCGTTTGTTTGCTTAGGTGTTCCGAGCGGCGAGGTGGCCGGCAGTCACAAGGTGTCGTTTCAAACGAAAACGACTAGCCCTGGCAGCTTGCGCGGAATTTGGCTGAAGTGGTCTCAAGACCGATTCGCTCTGTGACCGACCGAACAACACTCAGGCTCAAATCAATTCGTGCATCACTCAGCTTGCGGGCGAGCGAGGAAGCCCGGGCGCAAGGAGGGAGGGTTCCAAAAACCGGAGGCGTAGTCCATCTACGTCGAGGATTTTTGGAACCCTCCCGACGAAGCGAGCGGGCTCCGCAGCCGCCCGCAAAAAAAAGATGGCCTCGGGGTCCCCCCCTGTTTGAGTTCCCCGAGGCCATCACCCCACCACGTACTGATCAACTGAATTTAAATCATTGCGCAAGCGCGGAGGCTTGCGGGCGCACGTTGCGCCAGAACCAACCGAGCATCGGATCGAGATCGATCGAGTCAAGCGACTCGACATCGCCGGATCCGAGGGCACGGTAGTCGGAACCGCGAAGCGCACTTGCGGGACCGATGCTGACGAAGCGGTCGACCGCGAAATCTTGATGGA
>SXSP01000115.1 GCA_005792225.1 Bdellovibrionales bacterium
ATGCGCTTGAAGGCCCCTAAACTCTTTTCGTAGAGGGCTTTGATCTCGTTCACCTTCGAGACGTCGGCCTGGATCGCGACTCCGCGACTCCCCAGCTTTTCGATCTCTGCGACCGTCTCTTCGGCTTCCTCGCGACTCCTTGAGTAATTGACGATGACCTTCGCCCCGGCCTTGGCAAATTCAAGAGCGATTGATTTTCCGATACCACGACCGCCGCCGGTCACGAGAGCCACTTTTCCATCGAGTTTCACTGGGTTTCCCTCCTGGAGTTTTCCCTCTGCCCAGCTTGAAATACCGGGGGCGCAATCGAATTGCATGGAGGAAGCGTGCACTCAAAGCGATGATTCCGCCATTGCGGCAATTCACCTCACTCGAAGAGCCCGGCGAGGTCTTCGAGGCTGAGCGTCTTGAGGAAAGACGGATCGTCGCTGATGACGGACTCGGCAAGCGAGCGCTTCTGCGCCTGCAGCTTCATGATTTTTTCTTCGATCGTCCCCTGGGCGATCAAACGATAGGCCATGACCTTCTGTTTTTGTCCCATTCGGTAAGCTCGATCGATCGCCTGCGATTCGATCGCGGGGTTCCACCAGGGATCCATCAGAAAGACGTACGAGGCGGTCGTCAGATTCAGTCCCGTCCCACCCGCCTTGAGGCTGATAAGGAACGCCGTCACCGAAGGATCGGAGTTGAAGCGCTCCACCGCGCCCCCGCGATCGCGGGTTTGACCGTCGAGATATTCGTAACGGTAGCCGTGTTTCTCAAGATGAGGTTTTAGGAGCGCCAACACCGAAGTAAATTGCGAGAAGATGAGGACCTTGTTGCCGGAAGCGCGGATCTCCTCAAGATGTTCGAGCAAGATCTCGAACTTCGCGCTCGTTTTTTCGCGAAGCTCTTCATTCACCAAACCCGGATGACAGCAAATTTGCCGCAGGCGAAGGAGAGCCTCGAGCACTTGCATCTTGTTTCCGGTCTTTTCGCTGAGTTCTTTCTTGAGTGAATCGCGGTAATGTTTGCGGAGTTGATCGTAGAGCTTCTTCTGTTCGCCCTCGAGTTCACAAACGAGTGCCTGCTCCGTTTTATCGGGAAGCTCCGTCAAGACTTGCTTTTTTGTTCGACGAAGAATGAAGGGACTGACCGCCACCGCGAGTCTCTGAACCGCGTCGCGCGATAGAGAGCCGGCGCGACCCGAGCCCGCTGAAGATTCAACGCCCTTCGGGATCAGCCCGGGATTGGCGAATCTCATGAGAGAGAAGAGATCCAGGAGCGAATTTTCGATCGGCGTTCCAGAGAGAGCAAACTTATGATGGCCCCTCAGGCGGAAGACGGCCTGCGCGACTTGCGAAGTTGCGTTCTTTATCGCCTGGGCCTCATCGAGGATGATCGTGTCGAACTCGATTTTCTCGAAGCGGTCGATTTCGTTTTTAAGAACGTGATAAGTCGTAACGACCAAATCGTACTCGTGAGCCTTCAGCATACCGCGATTGGCACTCGCGAAATCGAGAACCCTCAGTCTTGGCCCGAACTTCTCGATCTCCGACTGCCAGTTGAAGACGAGACTCTTCGGGAGCACCACCAAAGAGGGTCTTGGACCCGACCGCGGCACCGTCGCCCGACGGAGGAGGTAGGAGATGATTTGCATCGTCTTTCCCAAGCCCATATCGTCCGCGAGAATGCCGCCGAAGCCGCTCGCGGAGACACGCTCGAGCCAGTGGAGCCCCTCGCCCTGATATGAGCGCAGTTGCGCTTTCAATTCGCGCGGTGCCTCGGCCATTCCGTTTTCAAGGAGTCTTCCGAGAGCGGCGAAGACTTTCGAAGTCTCCTCATCGACCTTCAATCCCGGCATCGAATCGAAAACCGGTTTGAAGAGCGGGATGGAAGCGCGCCTAAACCGGAGCACGCCTGTCTTTTCGCCCGACTTTTCAAAAGTAGCGCCGCGAAGGAGTAAATCGATCCGATCGAGGTAAGAATCCGGGACGAAGCCAACCCTTCCATTTTGGAGCTTCACGAATCGTTCCCCACGCGCGCACGCGCCGAAGAACGAAGGCAAGCTTACGCTCTCACCTTCGAAATCGAAAACCGCCGACAATTCAAAATCGTCACCGAGGCTCCGCAAGGTGCCCTTGAGATCGGTGAAACGAGAGACCGCATGGTGATCGAACTCCACACTCCAACCGAGGGACTGCAAAAGTTCGGTGATCGCGGGAACGTGATCGATCTTGTGCGGTTCCGCCGTCAGTTTTTTGATGGACCGTGATCCTTTGAGACCGGAAACAAAGGTGCGTTCGGCTTTCAGATCACGTTTCATGCGAACGCGGTGAGCGGGGTCGAGAAGAATCTTGCTTTGCGCCGAGGGGTCGACCCGAAGTTCCGCGTATCGATAGTGCGTTTCGAGCAGGTAGCTCTCTTCCTTCTTTACGAATCGAGCCACGGCGCGCGGTTGCACCTCCGCAAACGGCCACTGGAGCGCGGGCGGAAGTTGCACGGAGGGAAGCTCCGTATGAGCCGCAAGACTCAAAACGAAGTCCGTTTCATCTTTTTTCGGAACGACGATCGAATGCGAAGCAAGGTAACGCGCGAGATCGACATTTGAACCCCAATCCACAGCATCAATCGATTCGGCGCGAACGAGAAAGCCGGCACTCAAGAGCGCGAGCTCCCGATTTTGTACGAGAGAGATGCGTTCCCGTCCGCGCTTTAGAATTCCTTCGATGCGATAGGCGCGACCATCATCTTTCACGTCGAGTTCAAAGTCCCAAACCCCTTCGCCCCAACTGCCGGGATTTTCGCCGACCGAAAATCTTTCGAAGGACGCGAGTTTTTGCAGCAAATTCGGAGTGAGGAGAGGATCGATCGCGAGCGACGATTGCGGGAGAGTCACTCCAGGTCTCATGGTATTGAGCGGGCTCAAGATGAGGGAGAGAATCTCGCGGTCTTGATCGTCTTCGTACTCGTTGATTCCGAAAAGATCAAAACGTCCCGACTTGTTCGCACCCCACTCCCCGCTCTTTAATCGCTCCTGGATGCGAAGTTCAATCGTTAAGAGACCAGACCTGCGGCTGCCTTCGACATCGACAACGAAATGAGCTTGGCGATAGCCGGCGCCCTTTTTCGATTCAGGCTCTCGAAGGAGAAGTGCCTTCCACCCTGCCAAGGCAGGTGCTTTGAGCGGAACGGCCTGCGCAGGTGCTGCGAAAACCGGCGGAGACTTCATCCGGGCAAGTTTTGCCAAAGCACGCTCGGGAATCCCATCGGCTCCGTTATCTCGATCTAATTCGACGAACGCGGCCCAGACATGAGAACAGGGCCGTCCTTGTTCAAACGTGCGGCAAGTGCAAAAAACGCCGAGCGCTCCCCGCGCCTCCGCCCAGTCGAGCGAAACTTCATCATCTTCGCCCACGGCGATTCGCGTACCCGTCGGATTCGTGAAGAGCCGCCTCGTTCGCCCTTCGAGGGCGAGATCTTCACCGCGAGCCCGCGTGACGGAGTCAAACTCCTTGAGATATCGATCTTCCAATTTCGGCATCGCCGGCCATGGTACCGCGGCTCAACGAAGCTTGCATGCTCAAACTTTTTGCTTTCGCCGTTTCTAAGCGACTCAAACGGCTTCCTCAAAGCGCACGTCGACATCCGCGGATACGATACGTTTCAAAAGTCGTTTGCGCTCGACCAATGGGAACCAATCGAAGAGAAGAAGTTCAACCGGCTTCCAGATCGAAACCCAACCGAAAATAATAAGTCC
>SXSP01000116.1 GCA_005792225.1 Bdellovibrionales bacterium
CGACGCTCGACGCCAAGCTCGGCGGCTACCAGCGCGAGGTGCTGACGATCGTCGGCGGCCGGACGCGCATGGGCAAGGAGTTGCAGGAGCCACATGCTCGCCACCGCGTCGGCGTCTGCCGAAGGAGTCATCGCCGTGGGGTCTCCACCTAGTTCGACGATCGCGTCGTGAACGAGCGTGAAGTGATCGACTTCTTCCTGTTGGATGCGCTTAAGAACCTCGAGGGAAACGATCGAATCAGGGTCCGCGATGCACTTATTGATGATCGCGCTGTAAAGGCGCGTTCCGGTGCGTTCGAACGCCAGCCTCTGCCCGAGCTTGTCGATGAAGACCTCCGGATTTTTACCCATGAACTTTTCGAACCCGGATTTCGCCATTCCTTTGATCGTTGCCGGAACCGGCACCGTTCCGAGATCGGGCGATTCCGCGATGTACGATTGCCTCATCGATGCGGCCGCGGGATTTTCGTAAGGCACGTCCACCACGGCTTCGTTCTCTTGGAGAAGCATCGCGCTCTCCACGGGTGCCATTTGAATTCCTGTGCGATTTGTTCCAAGGGGTGAATGCTCGCTCATACGTGTGCTCCTTTTTCGACGGCAAGCTTATGTTGCATCATCGGTTTTTTCTCGGCCCGCCGTGCAAGTTCGCCTCCGGGAGACCAGACATATCCTTCTGAGATGGCTTCCGACGGATTTCCGTCGGCATTGAGGGCCGCGCGATAATCGAGTGAACGCTGCGGTTCGCGATCTTGCGTGACGAAATTCGGGCCGTCGGCGCGGATGGAAACCTCATCGAGAATCGATCGCACATAATCACGCTGCGGAGAGTACGGAATCGGTTCGGGAACTTTCGTGCCGAGAACTTCCGCGGGATCGCGGTTCTCATATTTTTTAAAGAGCTCACTGACGACCTGAAGTTGGCCCAACTCGTAGTCCAGGAACCTTTCCCACAGGGCTTTGACCTTCGGATCACTTTCAGTCTCAACACAACTCCAGTAGTTGTAGGCCTCGTTCGCCTCGTGCATGAGCCACTTCTCCATCCATGTCTCAGTCGGATCGATGATGGACTCGTACTGGGTGACGTGTTGTTCCTCAACCGACGCGATTTCCGCATAGAGTTGGCGCGCGATCGGATCCGAAAACAGCGGTCCAATGTTCATATAGTAGTTATGCGTCTGCTGTTCCGCAGCCATGATCGTCAACGCGTTCATCTTCGTGACGGCGGTCGCGTTTCTTTTATCGTAGGGATTTCTTAAGTCATCGAGCGGATGTCTGTGCTCATCCACCGTTGGACGACCCGGATGGATGTCGGTATAGCTCTGCAAAATATTGTTGGAGTCTTTTCCTTCGAGACGATCGAGAAGTGCGGTGTAACGATACAAGTGATCGAAATCCTCGAGCAGACCGAACTTGTAGACCTGCTGCAAGTACGGATCAGGCTCGCGTCGACCGACCGCCGCCGTTATTTCGACCGCCACTTGCTCGTACGCGATCGTCGTCTCGATCGGAGACTGATCCGACGGGAGGAGCCAGTTCACCGCGGTCGCTTGGTGCTGTTCGGCCCGACGAATGAGCGCGAGATGCGGCTGAAGTTCACGATTCATGCGCGCGCAGGCGTGCGAAAACGTGAGAGCCTCCATCTCGATACCATTCATCAAGATCACGCGTATCCGCGTGAACGCATCGACATCCAACTTACTGATCGGCGCACGAACCATCTCACGCCACGTGAGAATTTGCTTCTCGGGCGGCGTGCCCTTGGTGTTGAGGAGATCCAAACTCATGTATTACCTCGCTGAAAAAAGGATGAGGAGCACATCAAATGCACTCAAGGACCAAACTAAAGGAGGCAAAGAAGTGAATCATGGAGTTGGGGTCTCTCAAACGTGCACTTTCGTAAACTGGTCCACCTTAATGGTGATAGCCGAATCAACATCAGCGTCGTGCGGAGTTTCCGGGAATCGGCCACGATGCTTTATGAACAGAGTCTATGGAATCAGATGAGTTCGTTGTTGTGATATTGCGCGTAGATGGCCATGTGGGCCGCGAGCCGTTCGCGTTTTTTGGTGGTGTTCCAAGTTCGGCGGAAGAGCCGATTCACGTTCGCTCTGAAACTCGCGGCGGTGTGGTTGAAGCTGAAGAGCGGATCAAAGCCGCCGCGCTTGAGTTCCCCCTGCCCGATCACGCAGCCTCGTCGGCCCTTGAATTTCTGGTGCTCAGCCAACGGAAAAAACTTTTTCACCGTCGCTGGGTATTGAGGATTCATATCGGACTTGAGAAGCGCGAACGGCGACACCCTCTCGGTGAGTCTTTGGAAGAGCCGGGCGCGCGCTTGAGTTCTCTCGTCTTTTCGCGGGCCGTATTTCTTGATCGAGCGCGCCGCGAGTGGACCTTTCGCGGGCATTTGCGCCACTTCTAAATCGAGAATTCTGCGCGTTTTGTTCTCGACCGCGATCGCGATCGAGACGGGCTTGAGCTTCGAGTGCTCAAAAGATTCCATGTCATCGAACTCTAGGATTTCGATGAGGGGTTCGATTGGCCGCGTTTGTCGGATGTCGTTGAACGCGCGCGTGCCGAGGAACTCGAACTTGCGCGCGACGGTCGTGCGACTGATTCCGAAGAGCTTCGCGAGGCGCCGCTGCGAGAGGCCGGAGGCGAAGAGCTTCCGAAGCTTGTCATTGAGCTGACGTTTGTTCTGCCGGTAGCAGTCGCTGCGGGTCGCGTGAGAGAATCCGCGACCGCAGTCTTTGCATGTGAAACGTTGGATCCACCTTCCGTCGGATTTCCGACGGAAGCGGCCGAGTCGGACGACATTCCGTTCATCGGACGATGGTTTTTCGTGAGTCGAAATATAAGGGCAAGGTGCGAGCATGATGGGTCATAAGGCAAGATCCTGGCCAAACACGTCACATCGCCCTCGGAGCGGTTGAGGGGCATCACCGGGAAAGTGGGCCAACTATGGAGAGCCAAAGTTTTTGGGCCCCCAACGACATCAAAAACTCCCGGCGCTCCGGTTCGGGCAGGTCGAGTTTGTTTACGATGGAGATGCCGGCTTTGATCGACATTTGTTGTTTTCCGTTCAGTATGCGGCTGAGGGCGGAGACGTGGACGCCGAGTTGGCGGGCGAAGGCGCGAGCGGAGTAGGCGCGATTTTTTTCGCGGCGGCGCAAGAGTTCTCGCTTCAGGATTGTGAGATGCATGTCGGGGCTGCGGGACGCTGGCATGATTCCTCCTCCTCAACGTGGGACCGAGGAAATGACATAAATCGCGACCGACGGCAACCGTTAAACAAAAAAACTTGAATGTAAAGATTCGGTGTCGGCGCTCGCGACAACGCCATTTCATTTGTCTTCGCGTAGACGCCAGGTTCACACTCTTCTGAGAAATGGAGGGATGGGACGATGAAAGGACTCTTGGTTTTAGTGATGATTCTTCTCGCTACACCCTACGCAGGGGCGACGAGTGAGCTCGATCCGTTTGATCCGCGGGTGGAAGAGACGTTGCGCGAATTTGACAAAGTTTACGAGGAAGAAACGGGCGAATCGCCGTGGCTTTTCGAAAACCCGGCTGATGGATTGTTCGCTCCGACGTGCTTTCGTGATTCGTGCACCGTGTGGGCGCAGATCGTGAAGTCCGAGCAGACACTCTATTTGTATCTCAATGGTGAGCTTGCGACTTCGTGGTTGGTTTCGACCGGTCTCCGTCAACATGAGACGCCGCGGTTTGATCGCCATCCGAATGGGCGCGTGTATACCAAGTACACTTCACGCTCTTATCCCGAGGGTGATTACATGGGCCTCGGAAACATGCCGTATGCGGTCTTCATTCAAGGTGGATTCGCACTTCACGGTACGCCTGAGGGAAATTGGCGTAAGCTCGGGAAACGGGCATCGCATGGTTGCATTCGTCAACATCCTGCCGACGCGAAGTACTTTAACGATCTGGTTCGGCAGGTTGGCGTGCGCAATGTCTGGATCACGGTTCAGTGAGGACTTCGCTCTCCACGCATTCGCGGGCGAGGGCGAGCGTGGTTTCGAGGGAATTGAGCATCGTTTGTTTTGACTCTTCGGTCATCGCGCGCAGGATGGCTGAGGGGTGGTAAGTCACCAAAATTCTCGGAGCCCACGGAAGATGCGTGTGGATTTTGCCGACTTCATCGGCGAGGCGAACCGCGCGACCGAAGAGAACGGTGGCCGCCGTTTGACCCATGCAAACGATCACGTCAGGACGTATCGCTTCAATTTCACGCTCGAGCCAAGGACGACAAGCGTGCATTTCGCTTCCACTCGGCTTTTGGTGAAGCCGAAGTTTTCCGGGTGGGCCCGGCTTCCACTTAAAATGCTTCACGCTGTTTGTGATGTAGGCTGACGATCTCGCGATGCCCGCCTTCTTCATCGCGCGATCGAAAACTTCACCCGCCGGTCCAACGAAGGGACGACCCACCTGATCCTCATGATCGCCAGGCTGCTCACCGATAATCATGAGTCTTGACGTGGCGGGGCCTTCGCCGAAAACCGTCTGTGTTGCCGAATCAAAAAGAGGACAGGCCTGACACGATCGCGCGGCAAATTTCAGATGTTCGAGATCTTTCGTTTCGGGCGGCTCTGCACGGCGATTTTGGCGTTCAGCCATTTGACTCAGTCGATCGGGAGCCGTGCGAATGAGTTCGTTGATGATTTCGGTTTCCGGAAGCGCCTTCCAGTATTTCAGGGGCATTTCCGCGCGCATCGCCTTCATCTTGATGCGAGCGGGATTGAACGAAGAACGATAGTACGCCTTCCAAAGATCATCCAAGCTCTCCGCGCGCGGAGGTGGGGTCGCGACACCCTCACCGAAGGTGAGGTTCTCCCCGTCCCAGAATGCGGAGCCGTGTGGAGTCAGAATGGACCAACGACGATCGCCGAAACGTCGTGCGAAGAATGGAGCCGCAAGTTCGATCACTGGATGTTCGGTCTCGATCCATGCAAAGTAGCTCTCATCCTCGCCCTCTTGATTCGGCACCTTTTCGAATCGAACGAAGGCGTGCACCTTATGGATCTCGCGGTGAATGGCTTTCTGCATGAGCGTCGCCTCTCGCACGTCGTCGTCGATCGCGAGTTCCAGAAGTTGCCGCGACTCCTTTTGCAGGCGCCAAAGAATTCTGTAAAGAAGATCCCACCGCCGAGGCGAGGCGTGATGAGCGATGGTCTTTGCGAGTTTTAGATAGGCCGGCGGCACCGTGAGTTTGCCCTGCTTCGCCGGCCCATCGAAGGCGGTCTCGTTGCGGAGGCTCGCGAGCAAATCCATTTCTTGCTCGGATTCTCCCGCGAGAAAACGAACTTGGTCAGGCGCGAGACCACGTAAGATGTAATCTCTGGCACGGTCGCGAAATTCATCGAAGCCAGCCGTGATCCTCACCTCGTGCACGAACATCAGATCTCTCCGGTCAGTGCGAGGCTCTGCGATTGATCAAAGAGCGAGAGCTGCTCGAACTTCTTTGACCTCAGTTTATCCCCGAGGTGAAGTTGATCAATCTTCCACACGTCGGGATTGTGATCCGCCGTCGTCACGAAATATTTTGCTCGCGGAATCGAAATGCGAAGTTTTCGAAGATCTTCGAGAGTCAGTTTCCGAAACCTTCGAACTTGCAGAATGCGCTCGACATTACGAACCCCGATTCCGGGAATTCTTAAGAGAGACTCTTTCGGTGCCGTATTGACATCAACGGGAAAAAAGGACCGATGCCGGAGAGCCCAGGCGGTCTTCGGATCGAGTTCAAGGTCGAGGTGGCGAGACTCGTCGGTCAACTCATCGGCGCGGAAACCGTAGAAGCGAATCAACCAGTCAGCCTGGTAGAGCCTATTTTCGCGAATCAAAGACGGCCGCTCCACCGGAAGAGTCGCGTCGGCGTTCGGAATCGGAGAATAGGCTGAGTAGTACACGCGGCGGAGTTTGAAATCGTCATAGAGCTGCTGCGATCGATCCAGGATGATCTGGTCACTCGCATTCGTCGCGCCGACGATCATTTGAGTTGTTTGTCCAGCCGGAGCGAAAATCAGTTTCTTTTTGGCCGTTGTCTCCGCCTTCGCCTCAGACCACGGCTTGAGCGTAAGGGAAGTGCCCTTGCGGCTTTCTTTACTCTCCGCGACCTTTTCGCGAATTCGCTCCATGCTATCGAAGACGGAACTCACGGTCTTCGCCGTCGCGATTTGATCGAGATCCGTCTGTCTGGGGAGTTCGATGTTGGCGCTCACTCGGTCCGCATACAGACCCGCGCGCTCGATCATCTCTTGCGAAGCTCCGGGGACGACCTTCAGATGAATATAACCTCCGAACCTTTCGTCCTCACGCAAGCGACGGGCGACTTCCGTGATTTGCTCCATCGTGTAGTCGACGCTCTGAAGAATGCCGGAACTCAAAAACAAACCTTCGATGTAGTTGCGGCGGTAGAACTCCATGGTGAGCCACACGACTTCATCAACGGTAAATTTAGCGCGAGGCGTGTCGCTCGAAAGCCGGTTGATACAAAACCGGCAGTCGTAAATGCAATTGTTGGTGAAGAGAATCTTGAGAAGCGAGACGCAACGTCCATCGGGGGTATAACTGTGACAAATGCCCATTCCTTCGGCGTTACCGAGACCCTTCGGATCACGCTTTCGCTGTGTGCCCGAACTCGAGCAGGAGGCATCGTACTTAGCGGCGTCGGCGAGTATCTCGAGCTTGCGTTTGATTTCCATCCCTTACACATAACTTACACGCCGAAAAATCACAAGATCGCCGCTGAGAAGACTGCTGGTAAGTTATTGAAATTACGATGATAATCTTTTCCTGAACCAACTCTGCCGAAGTGAGCGCCGGCGCACACTTTCGGCCTTCGGTGTTGCTAGAGGCATTGCTCATTTCTCGATCAAACAAACCAAATGACTCGAGCGAGAAATGCTGCGTTTTTGGTCTCCACCTCTATCGATTCTGTTTGCTAAAAATAGAGCAACAAACAAAGTCAGTTTCCCTATTACCCCAGGAAAATCGAAGTCCTAGTGCCACTTCCACCATTGAGGGGAATTTCAACAATCGATTCCTGGAGCATCTTCTCTATAGTTCAGTTTCTGATAATTTGGTTTTCGCCAAATGCAAAACAACTCGAATCTCAGCTTTCATATCCAAGTCCTGTTCGACGAACTTCGCCAGCGAAAGCAGAAGAACCCTCTGTATTCGATGAGGGCCTTCGCGAACCAACTCGAAATTCATCCCTCAGCCCTCAGCCGCGCGATGGCCGGCAAGGAGGAGCTGTCGCTTCAGGCATGCGCGCGCATGATCAAGCGCTTGCCCTTGAGCGACGAAGACAAAGTTCGCTTTGTCACTTCGGTTGCCGATGAAAAGTATGAGCGCGTGATGAAGACCCTCTCGGCTGAATTCCCTCCGAGCTTCGCGCCCTCGCTCACTCCAGAGCGCATTGCCGTGTTCGATCGTGAACACCGCTACATGCTGGTGGCCCCTCGTCCGCTCGACTTTCTGAAGCGCTCGGCCGCGCAAATCATCGGCAAGACCATCCACGAGGCGGGCTTTCCGCCAGACATCGCGGAGAAGATGACGGCGCAAAACCAGGGTGTACTCGAAACGGGCAAACCATCGGTCATCGAATTTAAAATCGAATGTGCCGAGCCGAAGTTCTTCCGTCGAGCCGCCTACGGCATCATGGGCGAAGACGGTCGAGTCGACCGCGTCTTGGTCCACGTTCGTCAGATTCCGACTCCCTCCTGAGCGCAGCACATTGCGTTAATTCCCGACAGCTTTGAAATCAGTGTTGCACGACCGTGCAACGCTCGCGGCAGCTTAAACTCTGTTTGCTGCTGCCGCTAAGAGAACGTCAGTTTCGTTCGCCGCTTAATACGCGATCCAAATTGTAAGCGGAACTGATGAGGGCCAAGTGCGTAAAGGCTTGGGGATAATTTCCGAGCGCCTGCCCGGTGCTACTCGTTTGCTCCGCATAGAGACCGAGATGGTTCGAGTACCCGAGCATTCTCTCGAAGAGAGTTCGGGCCTGGTCGAGTTTTTTAGCATCCGTTCGCCCAGCGCGGGTGAGCGCCTCCACCAACCAGAACGAGCAGATGTTGAAGGTGCCCTCTTTCCCTTGAAGTCCGTCCTGAGTTTTTTCGAGATCATAACGATAGACCAGTCCATCGGAGACGAGGCCGCCGAGGGAGGAGGGGCGGTTGATCGCATCCAGTGTGCTCAGCATCCGCGGATCATCTGGCGCCAAGAAGAAAACGAGGGGCATGATGAGCGACGCTGCATCGAGCGAATCGTTTTCGAATGATTGCTTAAAGGCTTTTCGCTCCGGGCTCCAACCTTGATTCATAATTTCCATGTAAATTTCGTCTCGCGTTTTCTGCCAGGAGATGCGGTCGGCTGGAAAGGATCGCTTGTCGGCCAACCGGAGTGCACGATCGTAGGCCACCCAACACATGAGTTTGGAGTAGGTGAAATTCTGTCGTCCCGAACGCACTTCCCAAATTCCCTCGTCAGGTGACTTCCAGTTTCGGCCCAACCAAGAGAGAAGATCCTGGATCTCTCGCCATGAATCGTAAGAAATCGGCGAGCCATGCTTGTTATAGAGATAAATTGCATCCATTAACTCGCCGTAAATGTCGAGCTGGAGCTGTTCATACGCCCCGTTGCCGACACGCACGGGTCGAGAATTGCGATAGCCGGCGAGATGATCGAGTTCGATCTCGGTGAGTGTCGACTCACCTTGAATCCCGTAGACGATTTGAAGTGGCGAGTTCGCCGCATCGGCCTTGCAGTTCGCTAAGCGAGCGCTCAGCCATCCCATGAACGCCTGAGCTTCCTGGTTGAAACCGATTCGCATGAGGCCGTAGAGAGTAAAAGCGGCATCGCGAATCCACGTGTATCGATAGTCCCAGTTTCTGACGCCGCCAATTTCCTCAGGCAAGCTGCAAGTCGGTGCCGCCACGATCGCACCGGTCGGCTCATACGTCAGGAGTTTCAAGACGAGCGCCGAGCGATGAACCATCTCGCGCCAGCGCCCCCGATACGTGCATTTTGAGAGCCACGCCCGCCAAAACAAAACGGTGTCGTGGAAGATTTTTTCTCCCTCAAGAGCTGTCAGCGGCGGCGAACACTGGTGAGAATCGTCGAGACGCCTCAAGATAAAATTGGCTGACTCGTTTTCTCGGAGCACGAATTCGGCCCCCACTCCCCGCCCCGTCGACTTGAGGGCGACTGACGTGGAAAGGGATAAGCTTAAGCTCTCGCTTTCAAAGACGGCGCCCCGACTCGTGACCGTCGTTCGGTGCTCGGCCCTCGCATAATCAAATGCGGGCTCGCAGCCGACGTGAAGACGAACTTCTCCGCGTACGCAGCGCACGTGGCGGATCATTTGATGTCGATCCGCTTCTTCGCCCGTGGTCGGCATGAAATCGATGAGTTCGGCAATCCCATGCTCCGAGAGAAATCGTGTGACCAAGATGTTTGTCTCGGGCCAGTAGAATTGTTTTTCGCTAAAATGTTCGCCGTGCGGCGCGATCTCGAAGAATCCGCCTTTGTCTTGATCCAGGATCCGCGCGAAGACACTCGGCGAATCAAAGCGCGGAAAGCAGTACCAGTCGATGGAGCCCTTCGTTGAAATCAGGGCCACCGTTCGCATATTTCCGATCACTCCGTAATCCTGGATCGGATGGTTCGACATCACTGTTCCTCATACTGCCAAGTCAAACCCCCGTCGACGAAGAACGTCGCGCCTGTCACGTAGTCGGAGTCAGAGCTCGCGAGAAAAAGCGCGAGCTTTGCAACGTCATTTGGTTCGCCCATTCGTCGGAGCGGAACCTGCGACAAGAGAGCGTTCAACTGTTTCGGGTTATCGAGGAGCTTGGAATTAATTTCGGTCTTGATCGCGCCCGGGGCGATCGAGTTCACATTAATACCCATCGGGCCAACTTCAATCGCCAGATCGCGGGTGAGCATCTTCAACCCGCCCTTACTCACGCAGTATGAAGCGAAGTTCGGAAAAGGAAGATCTTCGTGAACCGAACTGATATTTACGATCTTCCCTCTACTCTTCGTCTCGAGTAGATGCCTCACCTGCATCTGCGAGCAGAAAAACGGTCCCTTCAGGTTGATATTCAAGACGCGGTCGTAGTCTTCTTCCGTCGTTTCCCA
>SXSP01000117.1 GCA_005792225.1 Bdellovibrionales bacterium
ACTTACAGCCTTGCGCGAAGGAGCAAAGCTCGCGCAACTTCTTGGTGACATGGGGGCCGCGCACTTCTATTGGTCCGAGGCAAATCAATTGGAACTCGAACTTCAAAAGCATTGGAGCCCCGAGCGCGGATATTACCTCGCGACAGTTGATTCGAACGCGGGGCCTGATCACCAAAAGCCCATGGAGCTCGACACCGCGGTACTACTTGCGGCTCTCTCGTCGGAACAGAGCACGGGACCCCTCGCCATCACCGACGGTCATATCCTCGCCACGGCGACGAAACTCGAAGAGACATTCGCGAATCTTTACGGGATCAACCAGAACAAGAACTTCGGCACTGCGATCGGACGCTACGCCGAGGATTATTACTTCGGCGGTAACCCGTGGGTGCTGACGACGGCCGCATTCGCCGAACTTCATTATAAGTTAGCCGTGATCCTCGATCACGCGCGCACGTTCCCACTCAATGAGAGCCAGGCGTACTTCTTTAATCATCTTCTCCAGAACCGCGTGAGAATCGTCGTTCAGCAGGGAACCGATCTGGCGGCGAGCCCGATTCTCAAGGCGAAAGTGATTGAGGCACTGTACGACAAAGGTGACTCATTTATGGAGCGCATTCGCCTCCATACGAATCCCGATGGCAGCCTCTCGGAGCAAATCGATCGCAACACGGGCTTCATGATTTCGGCTCGCGATTTGACCTGGAGTTATTCCTCGTTTTTGCGTGCGACATTTGCCCGTCAGTCGGCAAGAGCTTTCTAAGACGCACCAAACCAAAACAACTTAACTAGTTGACGCCCTGTGAGAGCGCCCCTGTCCGAGTATTGACGGGGGTTTGCGGGCGCCTGTGTCTGGAAAGACACAGCCAATTGCGACTGAAAATTTACGAGATGGTTTTTATGCTTCAAAAAAACCAGACATAAGTCTAACAACTTAATAGAGCAGATTATCAGAATTACGTTAGATTTGGCGGGGTTTGTACTTATACACGGACTCTGGAGGGGGCCAAGATGGCGAAACTATGTTCCATGATGATGGGGCTGTTGCTTTGTAGCGCGCAAGCCTTTGCGGTTGGCGGCGATTTCGAGCATTGGCTCAAGCATCAAGAAGTGATCTCAACTCAGCGTATGCTTGCGAACGTTTCGCCCGCCGACGCGGCACCGGGTGCGGTGGTCGCTTCACCGGAAAAATATGCTCCGAACTACTACTTCCATTGGGTGCGCGACGCCGCTCTCACTATGGATACCGTTCTCGCCCTCTATAAAGTTTCGAGCGGTACCACTCAAGCTGCTCTCTACGACCGTATGGTCGCGTTTGCGCGCTTCTCCCGTCAGAACCAACTCACACCCACAAGAACGGGTGTCGGTGAGCCGAAATTCTACCATGACGGAACTGCGTTCAACGATAACTGGTGCCGTCCGCAGAATGATGGACCCGCCCTTCGCGCACTGACACTTACGAAGTTCGCGAATTACCTTCTTGATCGCGGTCAAGACGTTCAGTTCGTCACTCGTGAACTCTACGACAGCAAAGTTCCCACGGGCTCGGTAATCAAGACGGATCTCGAGTTTGTCGCGCACAACTGGCGCGCCATTAACTGCGATATCTGGGAAGAAGTCGAAGGCGAGCACTTCTACAACAAACTCGTCACACGTCGCGCGCTCGTTGAGGGTGCCGCTCTCGCGAATCGTCTCGGCGATCCGGGAGCAGCTTCGTTCTACTTGATGCAGGCTCAAGCCCTTGAGCCCTCGATCCTCGCCCATTGGGATGAAGGCAAAGGCGTCTTCGTTCCGACGATCAATTGGAAGGGTGGCATCTGGTACAAAGACAGCGGCCTTGATTCGCAAGTTGTTCTCGGCGTTCTTCACTCTGAGGCGATGAACTTCTCCGATCCGCGTCTTTTGAACACGATGAAGGTGATGACCGAGCGTTTCTCGACGCTTTATCCGATCAACCAACGCGCCGGAATCCCGGGCGTGGGCATCGGTCGTTATCCTGAAGATCGCTACGACGGCGCTCGCTTTGAGGGCGGAAACCCTTGGGTCTTGAATACCGCTGCCTTCGCGAACGTCTACTACCGCGCGGCTCAGGAACTTCTGCAGCAAGGGTCTCGCGACCAAGCGGCGAACTACATCGCTTACGGCGACCAGTTGATGAAGCGTGTGCAGTATCACGCGAATCCCGACGGTTCGCTCTCGGAGCAAATCGATCGCCACAGCGGCTACATGACTTCGGCTCGTGATCTGACTTGGAGCCACTCCGAAGTGATGCACGCGGCATGGGCTCGTCGTGCCGCACTTCAACTCTACTACGGCTCTCGCTGATCGTAGACGGACAAACAAAAAAGGCGTAGCCACCGGCTACGCCTTTTTTGTTTCTCAATGCTCAACTCGGCGATCAATCTACCATGTGCGGTAGGTAAGCCGCGCCGATGACTCCCGCTTCAGTCCCGAGTTTCGCAACTTGAACATCCGCCATGAATTTCGGGTTCTTCAATTTGATCAGTTCTTTATAGAGGCTGATGGTGCGGGGAAGGAAGAGATCTTTGATTTTCAGCATTCCGCCTGAGAACACGAACTTCTCGGGATGGAATCCAAGCGAAAGGCTGTAGAGGAGCGACGCGAGCGCCTCCGAGCAGTTCGCGAAGAGCTCAAGCGCGAGGGCATTGCCGGCCTGTGCTTCTTTTGCGAGTTCCGTCGTCGACGATCCTTTGTAGCCGCGCTTTTGCGCGCGACGAATGATTCCAGTACCCGAGGCGATTCCTTCTACGGAGCGATCGTAGAAGTTTTCGGTATCACCGCTGATGCCGGGGGCGTTGCACATCAGGTGACCCCATTCGGAGCCCATTCCCCCAGATTGGGCCGGGCGACCGTTGAAGATAACGCCTGAGCCGATTCCGGTTCCAACCGTGATCATCGCGTAAGTGTTGCAGCCGGCGGCGCGACCGATCCAGCCTTCGCCGAGAGCTGCCGCTATCGCGTCGTTCTGAAAGGGCACGGAGTACCGAAGTCCGCGTGAGCGAAGGTTCTCTTCGAGAAGCTTCACGATCGGAACGACTTTCCATCCCTTGAAGCTGGTGGGGTAATCGAGAGTTCCGTCATCAATGTTCATCGGACCCGCAGACGCGAGACCAATGCCGTCGATACTCTTTTTCATGTCGCCGATGCATTCTTCAACCGCGTCGCCCATCGCCGAAATGACGTACTCGATGTGTTTACGAACTCGCGCCGTTGTCGGCGCTGCGGTCGCCTTCCTGACGTCCTGATCGGCCATCCAGGGGGGTACTGTCGGGCGACGGGTTTCTTTGACGATGCGGCCTTCAAAGTCGACGAGCGCCGCAGCGACCTTTGTGCCCCCAAGATCGATTCCGACAGTGAAGGATTTAGAAGAAACGGACCGCTTCAGCGAGGGTTTTTTGGTACCTGATTTTCTCATAGTCATTGGCTCATCCTCTGGCTCGACTTCATCATTGTCAAAAGCTCAGGCTCGCCTCGGCGCCGAACTTGGGAAAAATCTTGGTCTCCGACGGAGCTGACTTTTCATGTCGTTCGATTGAGACGTACCCGCCCAGCGAGACTTTATGGCTGACGTGATAGCGTGCGAGCAAGAAGTTCGTGAGAGATGTGCTGTTATAAACAAATGGACCGCTAACCGCGAGTTTGCGGTGAATCAAACTGTATGCCCAAGTGGTGTTCCTGAAGCCGAAAAACTCGGCGTTCAAACGCCTAAACTGTAGTTCGATGTTAGATTTTAGGTCGCTTTCGGTCGTGTTGCTTCCTGTTTGGCCCGATATTCCGAAGAGCCGGTTCCGGTAGCTTAAGCCAAGTCTCGGGATCGCCATCGAGTAAGGCACGAAGGTGGAATTCGAAAAGATGCCACCTTGAACCGAG
>SXSP01000118.1 GCA_005792225.1 Bdellovibrionales bacterium
AGAGCTGACTCTCGAGCGCGATGATTTTGGGAAGGGCGGTCGAGAACGTGTCGGCGCCCGTGAGTTCCGAAAGGTGCGCCATGAATAAGATGTCGATGTCTCGTTCCCCGAAGTCCGGGTCGAGAAGGCCCGCTTTTTTGCGAATCGCCCACCAGGTGGATGCGTAGACTGTACCCATCGTCGTCACTTCGCCGGGGAGACCGCTCGAAGCGCACGCATCGTAGGCGGCTTGCGAGCTTCGTTTTTCAGCCTGGTCGAGATCGCGACTGAGATTGCAGAATCCGAGGCCTTGAGCATTGTTCGCCCAAGATTCACCGATTGTCGGTTGTGAGGGGAAAATGATGGCGGCCATGTAGTCGCCCACGCCACTCGCGATCGCGCGCGAGCAGCCGAATGTCGACGAGCAACAACCGGCCTCTTTCAATCCACATGTCTTGTGTTGCGCGGTGATCCCCTGGCGAATCGCGCCGTTCGTAGCAAAGTGCAGATTCGCGAGAGCGAGGAAGTGAATCGCAAGATCCGCGTTCCAGGCCATCGGGTCACCGGCTTCGCTGATTTTGAGGTGAATGCTGTTTGTTGCGGGAGACCAACCCGCGACTGAGTCGTCAACCACGACGCGAATGCCCTTGCCCTTCGCGGGAAAGCGCCCTGTGCGCGCGGAAATATATTCGTACGCGCGATTCATCCAGTAGTATGTCATGACTTGAGCGACAATTCGGCCGTTGTCGTTGCGCGCGCTCAATGAGCGAAGATTGGTGAAGCCGAGTTCCACCGCGTTTCCGTTGACGACTTCAACGGAAATCGTGTCGTTTTGGAGTCGTTGCCCGTTGTGGCCCGTCAGCTTCACGCCGTAAGTTTGAAGCGTATCGAGTTCGGCCGCGTTCGGCCCGGAGAGTGAGGAGCGTTTTGCCGCCACGGGATTCTTTAAAAAGATGCAAGCGTCATATTCGGTTTTTGATCTGCACTGCGAATCCGTTCGGTCTGTGTCGGGTTGGAGGACGGCAGCCGTGATCGGACCGACGGAGTTTCCGTCGTAGGAGAGCGAGAGTGTAGCCGCCGTGAACTGACCGCAGTTTTGAAAAAGAAGCGCCGACGCCAAGACGATGAGAAACGCGACATTTACGAGCACGCGCGCGCGTGAGCCCGCCTTCGCGGTCTTCGTTTCTGATTCATTTTCTGTTTTCAATTCGTCGTTCAAAATCTTCATCCTCATCAATTCAGGGGCTCGGTCCCACCGTCGCTCTCAATCATGTAGCGCCATTTTACCGTGCGTCCGAGTCGGTCGACGTTGAGAGCGGAGGATCCCATGATCTTACCGTGGAGGGCGCCGTTGAGGGTCGCCGAAGATCGCAGCGCGCTCACCACGGCGGCGTTATTCACGGTCAAATTCTGCGATTTCAAGATTCCGACGACCAGTGCCGCGGAACCCGCGACGAGCGGCGAGGCCATTGAAGTTCCCTCGAGCCGCATATACTGATTGCCCGGAACCGTCGAGATCACACCTTGCGCTGAATCTGAGTTCTCGGATCCGGGTGCCGCGATGGCGACGAGCGACGGTGAGTAATTCGAGAACGAACTCAAAGATCCATTATGGGCATCAAGCGATCCGACCGCGATCGCGCCGGGAATTTGCGTGCAGTAACCTGCGGGAGCGACGAAGTTCGCGCCGGAGATATCTTTACCGCTATTTCCGCTCGCGACCACGATGACGACACCTCTTGCGGAAGCATACTCCATCGCGGTCTTAACGGCGGCACTTTGGCCTGAGAGCTCAACGCTCAGGTTGATGACGTTCGCACCGTTGTCGGTCGCCCAGCGAATGGCGTTGACGATCTGAGTGGAGTTTCCTTCGCCATCGGCACCTAGCGCCTTGATCGCCATGAGCTTCACGTGCTTTCCCATGACGCCCGAGATTCCAACTCCGTTGTTCATAACGGCGCCGATCAAACCCGCGACGTGGGTGCCGTGATCGTTATCGTCTTTCGGATCGTTGTCGTTGTTAAAAAAATCGGTGCCGTAGGTGCCGTTCGAAGAGCGCCACATGTTCGCGTTCAAATCCTGGTGGGTATAATCGATGCCGGAATCGATGACCGCGACGATGACGTCCTTGTTGATTCCGGCGCCCGGGCTGAAGAAGACATCCCACCCCTGTGAAGCCTTGATGTAACTCATGTGCCGAGCCTGGGCGAAACCTGGATCGGTCGCTAGCGCACTCGCTTGAAATTTTTCGGAGGCGCGAACGATCGGGTGGAGTGCCGCCTTGACGTTGTTCGCGACTTCGACAACGCACGGATCTTTCGCGGCTTCCACCACGAGGTCCGAGACAAGCTGGGTTTCGGAAGTCAGGTAGTCATAGGCGTGAACGGGCAGGTCTTGCGCGCTCTCGTTTCGAGTTTGCGAGAGAGTTTTCTGGGAGAGGGAGCCCGGCTCAAGTTCACACTCTTTGTCGATGACGACCGTCAGCTCGGCTCGGGCGGGCACCGCGAGTTCGCTCACGGCTTTCGACGAAGGTCCTCCGGATTGGATGGAGACAGCGACGAGCGTTGTGGGATCGAGCGCAACCTTACCGGCGCCCACAAAGGAGGGTGCCATTTCTAGTTGCGAATCAAGCTGCGTGCGCTCGCAATTCATGAACAAGGAAATAAGCGCAATCGCGAACAAATACGGAATCGTAGAGCGCATTCAATCCTCAAAATGAGAGTCCTGGAACCCGTTCTCTTATCGGGATTCGACGTCTCATACTTGAGCATTCTGGACGAATTGACGTATTCCGCGGAAGAAGGAGCGTGAGCCGTTCAAATGCTCACGCGGTGTCTCAGTTTGAGACGATGGCACCTAAGCCCGGCCACCTTTAGTCATGGTCTTTCCCGGAGCCGCGTGCTGCTCGATGAACTCGATGATCTGGCCCGCGACGTTTTTAGTGGTGGATTTCTCAATACCCTCGAGGCCGGGTGATGAGTTGACTTCGAGAACGAGCGGGCCGTTTTTTCCGCGGATCAAATCAACACCGGCGACGTTCAGGCCCATGATCTCGGCGGAACGAAGGGCGACTGCGCATTCTTCTTCGCTGATTTCGACGGGTCTTGCTTTTCCGCCGCGGTGGAGATTGGAGCGAAACTCTCCCTCGCGCGCCGTTCGCATCATGCTCGCGATGACCTTATCGCCGACGACGAAGCAGCGAATATCGGAGTTCGAGGCTTCACTGATGAATTCTTGAACCAAGAAGTAAGCGTCGAGATTCCGAAATGCATCGATCACGCTCTCGGCCGCCTTCACCGTCTCCGTGAGTACAACGCCTTTCCCTTGAGTACCTTCAAGGAGCTTCAGAACGAAAGGGGGTTTACCGATCAGCGTCATCAAATCTTGTTTATCATCGGGTGCGTGGCCGAACCCGGTCACCGGAAGACCGATGCCTTCGCGCGAGAGGAGCTGAAGCGAGCGGAGTTTGTCACGGGCCCGCGTGATCGCTTGGGATTCGTTCAAGCAATAAACGCCCATCATCTCGAACTGACGAACAACGGCGGTTCCGTAAAAGGTGACCGAAGCACCGATGCGGGGGATGATGGCGTCAAAACCGTCGAGTGGCTCACCTTTATAATGAATGCTGGGACGACGCGCGCTGATGTTCATGTAGCAGCGCAGGGGATCGATGACCCGAACGGAGTGCCCGCGCTCTTCAGCGGCTTCGACGAGGCGACGGGTGGAGTAAAGCTCTTTTTTTCGGGAGAGGATGCCGATCTTCATGATTTACTTTCCGGTTTTTCGCTTCTTGGCTTTGCGCCGGTAGAGAGCCTTGATCTTTTCGGGACGTCCCAGCAGATAAGAATGCGCGGGTTCGATCACGAACTGTTTCATCGCGCTTCGCCCGAAGAGCATTCTATGCGTCATCGTCTCCCGGTTCGCAAGTGTGATTTCGATCGGAAATCGCAGCTCTCCGATGACGAGATCGCTGACAATAACGTAACGCTTTTCGCGGTGGCCCCCGGAATCGGAGACCGTTCTGTAATCGGCGACGCTTGCCGAGCAACTGACGACGAGATCGCTCTTCGTCAAGGGGTGCACTTTGAATCTGACTTTCAGCTCGCCGCGTTCGGTAAACGGCACAATGTCAAACGCATGAAGGGAGGAAGTGCGGGCGCCGGTATCCACTTTCGCCTTGATGGCGGGCAGCTGAAGCTCGGGGAGCGCCACCCACTCTCTCCAGCCAATGACGATCTTGGGCTCGCTCGACACGCCTGAATTCCTCCTCGCTCATCGTACCTGTTTGTCTGTTGATTGCAACGCTTGTAGGTTAGGGGAAACGGGAGTGCGCATGAAGAAGGTCCGAAAGCCTGCCTCAAAGACTGACCAGAAAATGATGCGAAAAAAAGACGAGACAATCGTGTTTTTCCGCGGAATCGGTTCAGCCATGACCCTTGCGGCGGCGGCCGAAAAACAAGGACGCCGGATCGAAATGACGGATCTTTCACCGATCGAAAACGCGGCCATGATCGTCAAGGATGGAAGAATCATCGCGTGCGGACCTGAGAAGGAACTCGCGAAAAAGAAGGCTCTTCTGAAGAAGGCTCGCGAAGTCGACTTGAAGGGGCGCACGATTTTGCCCGCATTCTCCGAGTGTCACACCCATCTCATCTTCGCCGGCAATCGCGCCGGTGAGTTCGAGAGGCGCAATCAGGGTGAGTCGTATCAATCCATCGCTCGTTCCGGCGGCGGCATTCTTGCGACCGTCGAACCGACACGAGCAACCAAAGAAAAAGATCTAGCGAAGGTGGGCCAGCGACGAGCCGATCGATTCCTTCGTCAGGGGGTCACGACGATCGAGGCGAAAAGTGGCTACGGCCTCGACGTTGAAACCGAATTCAAGATGCTTAAGGCTGCAGGGACTGTTCGGGGGCCGCGCATCGTGCGTACTTTTCTCGGAGCGCACGCGATTCCCAAGGATTTTGCGAGTGCCGAGGCGTACATCAATCACCTCATCGCGGAGGCGCTCCCGAGGCTTAAAGGTGAAGGCCACGCCTGCCGGGTCGATATCTTCGTCGAAGACGGTTACTTCAACTCCGCCGTTTCTAAAAAGTATCTTCAAGCGGCAAAAGAAATGGGCTTCGATCTTGTCGTCCACGCGGATCAGCTCACTCGCTCGGGAGGTGCGGCGCTCGCGGTTGAGCTCGGGGCGCGCTCGGCGGATCATCTGATCCAAGTGAATGACCATGATGTGAAGGCTCTCGCGAAGAGCGACGTGACCTGTGTCCTCTTACCGAGTTCTGACCTTTATATGAATTGCGCTTACCCGCCGGCGCGGAAGATGATCGAGGCTGGAGCCCGCGTGGCGCTCGCGACGGATTTCAATCCGGGTAGTTGTCCTTCCCAGGATCTCGCGTTGGTCGGGGTTCTGGCGAGGATCCAGATGAAAATGTCGCTCGCGCAAGTGATTTCGGCCTACACCGTCGGAGCCGCGTACGCTCTCGGTTTCGGCCGGGAGCTCGGAGCCCTCACCGAGGGACGCAAAGCTGACTTCAGCGTTCTCGACGGTGATCACCAAGAACTCTTTCTGGAGATCGGTCGAATGCCCATCAGTGAAGTTTATAGAGAGGGCGAAAGGTTGGTCTAAGAATCTCCACCAAATGTTGAAGCTTACTTTGGGGGCAGGTGGTGTCGCCATGGACGCGCTCTGTTTTCAACGCGATAATTCAACGCACGGGGTTTTCTTAAATCGGCTTAAAAATGGTTTGCTTTCCGAAAATGGGCTTGTCTAGTCTGATGATGGCACTCCCTCTCGGCAGGACGCTGAAGGGGTGTCTTCTCTTTCTCTGAAAAGAGTGGAGCGGGGCTGAGGTTCGCAACGGAGGGGAGCCCGGTTATGAAAGAAGCCATCACGTACGTTACACAGAGCAAATATTTTTCGCCCGTTTTCAATGCCGCGATTTTCGACGGGCCGATTCGCATTTATTTTGCCCAATATCAGGAAGCGCAAGCGCTTAAACTTTACTTCAATCTGCAAGAGAGATTCGGGGAAGTTCGCAAGCAGGCGCGCGGCATTTTTCGGGAGCGTGGCCGGAATATTTTCGTGATGCTCTATCCGAACGAAGAAGTTTTCGATGGGGCTTTCGGCGATGACGACGCGGTCGGAACGGAGTCGCTGGGACTCGGTGCCGGCGCCGAGGCGGGACCGAACGCGAAACCTTTGATCATGCAAAATCGTTTAGGTTCGGATTACGTTCTGGGAGTCTGCGGGCCCATGGAGGATGACACCTTCGATACTCTCTGCGAAGAGATGGAAGGCATCGTGTGCGGCCCGACTCTTCATTCCTGCGAGTCATGAGCCGCGGTCGCCGCGGCTTTCTCGAATTTTTCTGAGAGAAGACCCTCGAGAAATTCCATTGTCTCGTCACTCGTCCAATCGTTCGCGCCGAAGCCGCTGAAGGCCAAACGACCCTCGCGGTCGATCACGAAATTCGCCGGTAACATTTCGACCTGGAACTGGGATGCGAGTGACTTCGACGTATCGAAGAAGCTCGGCAGCTGAAAGCTCTGCGCGGACCAAAATTTCTTTGCGAAGTTCTTTCCGTCGTCACCCTCTTCAACATTGACGGGGAGAATGCGCAGGCCGCGATCGGCGAAGCGTTTTTCAAGCTGGCCGAATGTCGGGAGTTCTTCGAGGCAAGGAGCGCACCAGCTTGCCCAGAAGCTCAATATCACGACATTTCCGCGGAAATCGGAGAGTCTCTTCTGCTCGCCGCCGGCGTCTGTTAGAATGAAATCCTGAACGGGCGTGCGTTTGGCAACTTCCTCAGGGTCGGCTTCGATCGTCCCTTGCGGCGCGGTCGGTGCTTTTTGTAGCAAGCTGGCGACGACCCCGACGCTGGCGAGCGCGATAACGCCAACCAGAAGAGCCGCCTTCGCGCCTGACGGAAGTTGAAAGCCGCCCAAGTGTTTCTTGGCTTGAGCCGTGGGCTCAATCGGAGACTTTGTTGAAAACCCGGAACCGTCTTTTGGAAATTCAGAATTGTCGTTCACTCGAAAAGAGTAACGGCAAACGAGTGCGTGGTCAAAGCGACAGCGGACAAATCGTCATAGAATACGTTCTGCTCTTAGTGATCGCGGTCTCGATCGCGGCCCTGATTACGCGCACGATGATTGCACAGCGGCCGGGTGAATCAGGTTTCGTCATTACGTTCTGGCAGGAAATCATTAATCAAATCGGCAGCGACAAATCCGATGATGTCGTGGAGCCGCAGTGATCTCGCCTGGCCTTCGGTCTAGTTTGAACTAATCAAAAAATATGGAGCCACGTTTCGCCACTTCGGCACTGATGGCCGCCTGCATTTGCTCGCGTAAATCTTGAGCGAGCTCGGTGACGAGCTCCTTATCATCCGCGGCCGATGGTTTATATGGAAGGTGGATCGGCGGAAGAAAGATGATCTTCCACTTCGCCGGAAGTGGAATGATGTTGAGCGGGAGCGGTAACACGAGGCCACGTAAGTATTTACTGAATTTCAATTGCGCGAGATTGATGTGCGTTTCCTCGGCACCCAGAACGAGAGTCGGGACGATGGGGCATTGGCGAAGAAGAGCCATGCGAATGAAGCCGCGTTTAAATTCCTGAAGGTGGTAGCGTTTCGTGGTCGGCTTGAAGTTTCCGTATTCGCCTTCCGGAAAGAGCACGACTAAATTGTTTTTCTTTAGCTGCTTCATTCCGTTCGTCATCGATGCTTCGATGAAGCCGACCTTCTCGGCCGGAACCGCGGTGGCCTTCGTCAAAAACCAAAAGTGGTGCGCCAGAACGCGCGGAATACGACCCGTCGCTTTGAAGATCTCGTGGCTCAGGAGAAAGGCATCGAAGCCCGAGTAACCCGAATGATTAGGCGCAATCAGAGCCGGGCCGCGTCGCGGGATGTTTTCGGTTCCCTCGATCTGCAGGCGAAAGTACTTGCGGGCCACCTCCCCGAGAAAGTGGGGGAGAACGCGGTAAATCACCGTTTCCGATGCTAAGTCACGAAGCCCGAAGACTTTTTCGGTTGGCTTTTTGCCGCTCTTTCTGAAAAAGTTTTCCATCGTGGGCATCATACGGGAGCGTTCATGGGGATCACAACGACTTTAAAGAGATCAGAAGCGACGACGGCGAGAGCAACGGAAAAAGCGAGTGAGAAGTTGACGAAGCCGACCAACAAGGGACGCTACATCCTCGCGATCGATCAGGGAACAACCGGTACAACCGTGAACTTGGTGCACGTGAAGGGCGAGACAACCGCTCGCGTGAATCAAGAGTTCAAGCAGTACTACCCCCAGCCGGGATGGGTTGAGCACAAACCCGATGACATTTGGAAGAGCGTCGTTTCGACCATCGAAGCCTGCATGAAAAAAGCGCGCGTTCGCGGGAGCGACATCGCGGCGA
>SXSP01000119.1 GCA_005792225.1 Bdellovibrionales bacterium
GACCTCTTCGCGTTGAAAACCGAGCAGGCCGTGAAAGAAGCCGGAAAGTATCGCCTCGAAGGTAAGGAATACCTCGTTCAGGATGGCGACATCCTCTTCTTCCGTTTCAACGTTTAGGTTTTAATGAAAGCCCGTCGCACGACGGGTTTTCATTTCGGCTTCCAAGAGCGCGGAGACCTTCGTAATCAAGTCTCCGCGACTCACGGGCTTAGATATGTAGTCGGCGCATCCCGCCTCAAAGCACCTCTTTCGATCCTGTTGCATGGCATGCGCCGTGAGCGCGACGATGGGTGCGGCAAAGCCGCTTTGTCTCAACAAAGCCGTCGTTTCAAGGCCGTCGATTTCGGGCATCTGAATGTCCATCAATACTAAATCAATACTCGCACCCGCACTCATGGAAATCGCCTGGTGGCCGCTCGCCGCCAGCGACACGGTGGCACCCGAACCTTCGAGGTATTTCCTGATTAAGTGCCGGTTATCGGGAGCGTCGTCCACGACGAGAATGTGTCGACCTTTTAATTGCGTGAGAGGCAATCCCCGATCCGAAGTTCGCGAGATGGCACCTTGCCCGACCGACACGACGACGCTCAGTCGAAAGACACTGCCTCGCCCTGGTTCGCTCGATTGAATCGTGAGATCTCCCCCGAGAAGACGAGCGAGTCTCCTCGAGAGACTCAATCCCAGGCCCGTTCCGCTTTGACGCCGTGACATGCTCGCATCCACTTGGCTGAAGGGCTGAAAGAGCTTCGCTTGTTCGGCGGGAGTCATTCCGCAACCCGTGTCGCGAACATCGACGATCCAACGATCGGGAGCTACGAACCGGGTCTCGACATGAACACAACCGTTTTCGGTAAACTTGATGGAGTTTCCCACGAGATTCATCACGATTTGTTTGATCCTGAGCGGATCCGAGATCAACGCGGCCGGTACTTCATGGTGACTCGTCGTAATTTCGATTCCCTTTTGCTGGGCCTTGAAGCGGAGGAGTTCGGTGATTTCCGTAATCGCTTGAGTCGGACAGAACTCGAGATTTTCGATTTCGATTTTTCCGGCCTCAAGCTTTGTGATGTCGAGGAGGTCGTTGACGAGACGTGTGAGCTCCTGCCCGTTTCGCTGGATCGTTTCGGCGTACTCATTCTTCTCTACGATTGTTGCGTCTGGATCTTGAATGAGTTCGGCGAATCCCATGATCGCGCCGAGTGGAGTTCGCAGCTCGTGGCTCACGTTTGCCAAAAACGTAGACTTAGCCGCATTCGCGGCTTCTTCACGCGACAGGTCGGCGCGCGCGTTGAAGAGCTCACGATATCTTTCGTTAAATTCAGAGGCGAGATCACGCTCGGTCTTTAAGAAGCCGTAAATGCAAACACCGAGTGTTGCGATGTGAATGAGCTGAAGGAGGGACAAGAAGCCGAGAGGTTGCACGGGCAAGGCCGGCGCGGGATTGAGGAAACTCCATACGGCCCAACCTAGAACATTGAGCAGCGTAAACGAGAGTGTTTCAACAAGATTACACCGCGTCTGCCCCACCGTCGTTCCAACGAAGAGTGTTGCAAGCGAGATCCCGGCGATTGGGCTGTGGATGCCGCCCGTCTCGAGGATCGTGATGCAGGTGGTAGACCAATACCCGAGGAAAAAGGGCCACCACACGAGCCTCCTTCGCGACGCATCCGACCGACTGAAGATGAGGGTCGCGGCACTTCCGAGAAGAAGAAGGATGTCGGAGTAGAGCACCAAAGAGTTGGCGTAGAAAAAATCGACCGCGGTCGCGAGCAGGCTTAAAACGAGGCCCGCTTTCGCGAGGATCATCCCGATGCGAAAGGCTCTTTCTTCGCGCCAGATTTTTTGACGCGTCTCTTTACCATCTTTTATGAGATCACTCGAAAGCCCAAACTCATTCACGCCCCAACCGTCTACTTGAGCCGGGGACTCAAGACAACAGACATCTACTTTATTTGTTTAAATCCACGATTTAGGGCGTTCGGCTTTTTCCCATGGTCGGGCCGAAGACACCTTCAATAGTTTGCTGGTTATTTGAGCTGTAAACAAAGTCGATGAGGCCTCGCTCACGGCGGGTGAGGGAGATTGTCCGCGAGCTGGCTTGACAGCCGCGCCTGAGAACCTCTTTTTCGATCACGATTTGGCTCTCGCTCGTTTTGCCGACGGGCACTCGGCGCGTGACTCCGCTTTCTAAGCAGTCAGAATAGATCACGCCATTTTCGACGACGAGTCGCTCCCGGACGCCGTCAATGTCGGCGAGAGTCTCGCGAATCCTTGAGCCGTAGTCACCGTTGCGCACGCGATTTAGGGTGAGTCTCAATTCACCGCCCGTTTTCATGATTCCGTTCGTGAGTTCGAGCGCAAACGTTTGACCCTCGTTCACCGGGATTGAATCGACCCTGACGTCAAGAAACGAGGTAAAGTTCATCTTGGGCCACGACATTTCGGCCTCTCCCGAATCTTCTTCGAGCGGATTGACCCGGTAGACAACATTCGCGCGGCAACGGGATTCAAGGCGCGTAGAGTAGAGACGCAGAAGAAGTTTTTTCCCCTCGGGCCCACTCGCGCTGTAAGTCGGAAGCTCGCCCGAGACTTCACCTTTTTCGTTTAATTGCGACCAAGTGAAGTAGTAGCTGACTTCCTCGCAATCGGTATTGAGTGAGAGATCATTCAGCTTAAGGCCTTTCGCTCCCGCCGGCACCGTGAAAGCTAAATCGATCGCCGTTCGGTGAGCGGAAACGCTCGACTCGGGAAGCGCGAGATCAGATGAATAGTCTTGTCCGATCACTCCGGTTTGCGTGACCGGCTTATCGCGTTTGCCCTGACCCACATTTGGCTTCGGGATTCCGCGGACTTTGCGCGGCTCTCCGCAGGAACAAATCAGAAACGCCAAGAACAGAAGTAAACACTTTTTCATGAAGTCCTCACCTGTTTTTTAGTTTCGGATCGAACGCGTCCCGAAGTCCATCGCCCAAAAGATTAAACGCGAGCATCGTCAAAAAAAGCGCGATTCCGGGAAACAAGATCAAATGCGGATAACTTTTGGCGCGCCAGCCGTCGTTTGCGAGAACGCCCCACGAACTGTAAGGCGGCTGAAGTCCCAAACCGATGAAACTCAAAAAACTCTCAAAGAGGATATTCGACGGAATTTGAAACGTCAGCATGACGATGACGGGACCTAAGATATTCGGCGCCACGTGCTTGATGACGATGCGCCAAGGATTTGCACCGAGAGCGCGGGCGCCTTCGACGAAGAGCTGCTCACGAACTTGA